>CAMDWC010000028.1 GCA_945878825.1 Haliscomenobacter hydrossis DSM 1100 | reverse complement strand
ACGCCAATGGGTTGCTTTATAACAGATATTCGTTTATTGGCATCGGGTGAAGGAATAATGTCACCATAAACCCGCACGGCTTCAGCAGCAAACCATTCAATAAAAGTGGCCCCATAGCGAATTTCTCCCAAGGCTTCCTGAAATGGTTTTCCTTGTTCCAGGGTTAATATGGCAGCAAGATCCCGCTCATTTTCTATAATGAGATTATGCCATTTGGTTAATATGCTGCTTCTTTCATAACTCGTTAATTTAGCCCAGGTTGGAAATGCAACGTTGGCCGCTTGTACCGCATGATCAAAATCGCTAACCTGTAAATCACTGACTTCTGCAATAATCATTTTGTTAAATGGATTATAAACAGGGAAAGTCCTTTTCTCAGTACCTTTAGTCCATTGACCGTTGATAAAGGCTTCTTGCTTAAATAAATCAGCATTTTTTAAATCAATGGGTAAATGATTCATTTTTGTTGGAGACTTTAAATAGATAGCAATATTGTAAAAATACCAAATTATGTGTTTAATAAGTGCTTTCTTGTGGGTTTGCCTATCTTTTTCTGACCTGAGTACAGATATTGATCACGGTATCTACCTTTCAGTATCAGAAGTAAGTTTGTCAAAAGATAACAGCAAAAGCCATATTAATGTAAAGATATTTTCAGACGATTTTGAAAATATTCTTCGGTTATACAACAAAGGTAAATTATCGCCTACCGATATATGTGCCAAAGAAAGCCTGATTCTGTCCTATTTTACTAAAAATATGCCAATGAAAATCAATGAAAGATATATTAAGTTACAGTGGTCAGGGTGTGAAAAAATAGGGAATAGTTTATCCTTACATTTTTCTTTTACCCGCCCGGCAGACGGGAAGGAACTAAAAATCAAGGCGACCTTTTTCACAGAGCTTTTTCCATCGCAACAAAATATTATTCAGATTAAAAGGGAGGGATCAGCCAATAGGTTTTTAAAATTTAAAGAAGGGGATTCCTGGCAAACGGTATCATTTTCCGGTAAATAAATCGAGTAACGATTGGGAGGTTACTAAAATACCTGTTTCAAGAGATTTTTCAGGGTCAGGATAGTAAAATGGTGAATGTAATCCTGGTAAATCATTCTTTTTAATACGTTCCTCAGGAGCAGTTCCAAGCCAGAATAATACAGAGGGAACCTTATGAGAAGTCCTTCCGTAAGCGGAAAAATCTTCAGCAACCATTTGAACCTCAGCATTTACCACCATGCTTTCTCCTATACTTTTTTTTGCACTGCCAGACAGTTTATCAACTAATAATTCATTGTTGTAATTTGCGGCTATAAAAACGGGAGAAAATGCTATTTTCGGGTATTTTTCTGGAGGTAAACCAGCAGCCATAGCCGTTCCGTGGCAAATTTCAGTAATTCTTTTGTGTATCATTGTTCTGACCTCCTCTTTGAAAGTTCGAAGGGTTAAACCTAGTTTAACTTCATCGGGAATAATATTGCTGGCCGTACCAGCATGAATGGAACCCACGGTAACCACCGCCGATTCAATAGGTTTCAGACTTCTACTGGTGATAGTTTGTAATTCCATGATCAACATACTGGAGAGAACAATGGGGTCAACAGACATGTGAGGAGAAGCGCCATGAGCCCCTATTCCATATACCGTAATGGTCACCGACTCAGAGGCAGCCATGGTATAACCTTTGCCGTAGCCTACCTTTCCTGCGGGAATAGTTGGACTACAATGCAATCCGACAGCATAATTGGGCACACCGAAAGT
This sequence comes from Haliscomenobacter hydrossis DSM 1100, assembly GCA_945878825.1. Taxonomy (GTDB): domain Bacteria; phylum Bacteroidota; class Bacteroidia; order Chitinophagales; family Saprospiraceae; genus BJGN01. The sequence goes on along the minus strand of CAMDWC010000028.1, from coordinate 16,709 downwards.
TTCGTAAATACCGCCTTCTAACAATGCTTTTGCACCCGCGCCTATTTCTTCGGCAGGTTGTCCAATGAGCATAAGCGTACCTTTCCATTTATCTTTCATTTTTATAAGCGCCCTTGCAGTGCCCAACCAGGTTGTCATGTGCATGTCGTGACCACAGGAATGCATAACACCCGATGTAGTTCCATTTGTGGTGTATGTTTTAGTACTGGCGTAGGGTAAGCCCGTTTTTTCTGACATAGGAAGCGCGTCCATATCGGTGCGATATAAAATAGTTGGCCCTTCGCCGTTTTTGAAAATACCTACAATGCCGTAAGAATTTCCCACATTCTCTGTCACCGTCACGCCAATTTTCCTTAATTCAGAGGCTAATAAAGCAGAAGTCTCTTTCTCCTGTAATGAAACCTCCGGCATTTGATGTAATTTTTTGTAAAATGGAATCAAATAGGGCAAATCTTCTTTAATGCCTTGTTTATCGACCTCCACAGGATCAGCGTTATTTACTCCAGCATTAAAAAGGAACAAAAAAGGGAAAAGGGAAAATATCAGTTGCATAACTTTAAAATTATTAGTTAGGCAAATTATTAAATTATATTGTTATCATTGTTTTTTTTTGATTTTAATATTTTTATTTCTTCAAATGCAATCGTTATGAAAGCTTATCACGACTTACTCCAGCACATTTTAAAGGAAGGTGTTGAAAAAATGGATAGGACGGGAACGGGTACAAAAAGTATTTTTGGCTACCAAATGAAGATAAACCTTGAAGAAGGATTTCCCTTACTGACGACCAAAAAAGTCGCTTTTAGGTGGTTGGCAGAGGAATTGTTGTGGTTCATTAAAGGGGAAACAAACATAAGACCGCTCGTCCAAAAGGGAATAAGTATATGGAATGAATGGCCCTTTCAATATTGGCTTGAAAAAAATGGTTGGGCGTCTGATTTTCCTAAATATTCAACGAAATGGAAAGATAAAATGAGGGAATTCGTTCAGCTCATAATAGATAACAAGGATTTTGCAGACAAATGGGGCGACCTGGGGCCTGTTTATGGTAAACAATGGCGAAATTTTGGTGGCGTAGATCAGCTTTCTCAGGTCATAGCCGATATAAAATCTAATCCAGATTCCAGAAGACTTATTGTTTCTGCATGGAACCCGGTAGATATACCTGGCATGATAAAAAGTGGATTACCTCCATGCCATACGCTGTTTCAGTTTTATGTATCAGATGGTAAGTTAAGTTGTCAGCTCTATCAACGATCTGCCGATGTGTTTTTAGGTGTACCTTTTAATATTGCCTCTTATGCCTTACTAACTCATCTAATCGCTCATGTTACGCAGTTGCGGCCGGGTAATTTCATTCACACCTTCGGCGACGCACATATATATAATAATCACCTCGTCCAGATAAAGGAACAATTATCCAGAACACCCAGGGAATTACCTACCATTTCAATAAATGAAAAGGTAAATGACTTGTTTCAGTTTGAATTTTCTGACATAATATTAGAAGGTTACGACCCACACCCAGCGATAAAAGCTGATGTATCGGTGTAATTTAATGATTACCAATTAAATACGCATACAATAAAGTGTCATAAAATAATATTTTGTGTATATTGTTTTTTCGAAATATTATAGTGTAAGGAGGTGTTTATTTTGATTATTAGCTATTGTTTTGACAATTTTGCCATATATAGTATTACATAATGGACAAGAATCAGTTTTGGTTATTTAGAAATTATCTAAATAGTGAATAGTTCTTGAAAAAGCATGGTAAAACAAGTTAGGCTTAATATCTTTGCGGTGACAAAAAAATGACATTTCATTTCACTTAGAAACAATTCTGAATTCCAAACTGTGAATAAAATGATTTTTAAATCGATGTTGCGTGTTTTCTTTCTAACAGGTGTATTACTGTTACAATATTTAGCTGTATCCTCCCAGGATGCAGCTATGCCGGCTGCCGCAGCTACTACGGCTGCGCCTGCGAGTGTTGATATTGCTGCGGGTAAAACCTTATTTAAAAACCAATGTGCTTCCTGTCATAATAAGAATATGAAGGATAAGCTTACTGGTCCAGCTTTGGGTGGTGTTCAAGAACGTTGGGCTGCTTATCCCAAAGAAGATTTGTATTCCTGGATAAGAAATTCTCAGGCGATGATTAATAGTGGTCACCCCAGAGCGGTTGAGCTTTGGAACGAATGGAAACCTACTATTATGACTAGTTTTACTTCTCTTACAGATAGTGAAATTGACAATATTTTAGGTTACATTCAGGATGTTCATGTTAATGGCGCAAATCCAGTGTCTGCAGCAGGTGGAACAACAGGAACAGTAGCTGCGGTTGAGCCAGCTGATAATACTAATCTATATATTCTTCTAACAGGTATTTTAATTTTACTGGCTGTTATTCTCTCCAGAATCTTATCCAATCTGAATTTCATGGTTCAAGTTAGCGAGGGTAATACCGAGGCTAAACGTAAAACCTTAATGGAAATCTTAACAGGTAAAGGAATTATTGGCTTTGTCTTATTTTCTCTTGTTGTCTTAGGGGGTTACACTACGGTGAATAACGCCATCAATTTAGGAAGACAGCAAGGATATCAACCCACTCAGCCTATTAAATTCTCTCACGTTACTCACTCTGGTTTACACAAAATAGATTGTCAGTATTGCCATGATGGGGCAAGAAGAAGTAAGCAAAGTGTTATTCCTGCAGCAAATACGTGTATGAATTGTCATAAGGCAATCAAGGTAGGTTCGCAGTATGGAACGGCTGAAATTTCTAAAATATATGCTTCCATTGGATACAATCCTAATACAGATCAGTACATTGAAAATTACGATAATTTAAGCAAGCCTAAAATTGAGCGTATTTTCAAAAAATGGTTTGCGGACACTTATGTGCAAGAAAAAGGAACGATAGATGACGAAGGTGAAGCATTAATTGAAAATCAGTGGGATGCCATCGTTACCTCTTTAACTGATAATAAGTCAGGAGATTATAAAGTTCAGGGTCCTATAGAATGGGTAAGAGTTCATAATTTACCTGATCATGCGTATTTCAACCATGCGCAACACGTTACGGTTGGTAAAGTAGCTTGTCAAAATTGCCACGGACCTGTACAAACAATGGAAGAGGTTCATCAGTATTCTCCTTTATCTATGGGTTGGTGTATCAATTGCCATAGAAAAACGGAGGTTAAATTTGCTGACAATCCTTACTACCAATCTTATGAGCGCATGCACAAGCAAATGGCCAAAGGTGAAAGAGAAAAGGTGACGGTAGAGGAAATCGGTGGCCTGGAGTGCCAAAAGTGTCACTACTAAATCAAATTGTCCTAAAAAATTATTTCTCCAATTGCTTAGTTTCCGCATAAAATGAAGAATAAATCGAACGAAGTCTGGATTGGTGATGCTCAAATAGCGAACGATCCTGTATACCTGAGTGAATCAAATCAAGAATTTCATAGTCTTACTGTGGTTCAACAATTAGAAGATCCAAGCCAAATAGATCTGAATAGCAATCGTCGTGATTTCTTAAAATATCTTGGCTTTGGTCTTGGCGCCGCTACTGTAGCTGCAAGTTGTGAAATACCCGTTAGAAAAGCGATTCCCTATGTTGTTAATCCCGACGCTATAGTTCCAGGTGTCGCTACTTATTATGCCTCTTCTTTTGTGCAAGGTGGTGATTATTGCTCGATCTTAGTTAAGACGAGGGAAGGTCGTCCTATCAAAATTGAAGGTAACTCTCTTTCATCTGTATCTAAAGGTGGAACAAGTGCCAGAGCACAAGCCAGCGTGCTAAGTCTATATGATACAAGTAGAATTGCCAGTGCATTTAGAGTTAAGAATGGTCAGATTGAAAAGCCGGCATCCAGAAATAAAAAAGGTCCAGGCTGGGAGGTTATTGATGCAGAGATTATGGCTGCTCTAAATGTGTCAAGTCAAATAAGAATTGTTTCCCCAACCATCCAAAGTCCAACAACAAAAAAAGCGATAGCTGATTTTACGATTGCTTTCCCTAATACGCGCTTAGTAACTTATGATGCTATTTCAGCGTCTGCCTTGATTCAGGCAAATGAAGCTTGTTTCGGTGAGGCCGTTGTTCCAAATTATCAATTTCAAAATGCAGAGGTTATTGTCTCTTTTGAAGCTGATTTCCTTGGTACCTGGGTTTCTCCCATCGAGTTTGCTACACAATATGTAAAAAATAGACGAATCGAGGATTTGAAAAATCCTAAAATGTCTAAGCATATTCAGGTGGAAAGCCACATGAGTCTAACGGGTTCTAATGCCGATAACAGAATAATGGTTAAACCGTCTGAACAGGGTGCTGCCATTCTTTCTCTATATAATGCGTTGGCTGCATTGGCAGGATTACCTTCACAGAGTGGTCCTTCAATAGCTGCTGAGAAAGCGAAAAAATTTAAAACCTTGGCGACGACTCTTTTCAATGCAAAAGGTAAGTCGTTGGTTGTGTCGGGTTCAAATAATGTAGGGGAACAGACCCTAGTCAATGCCATTAATTATTTGTTGGGGAATTATGGTACAACCATTGATTTTGCCAATGCTTCATTGCAAAGACAGGGTATTGATAAAGCAGTAAATGACTTGATTTCAGAAATGAAGTCGGGTAAAGTAGACGCTCTTTTCTTTATGGAGGGTGCCAATCCTGCCTGGGATATACCACGCGCAGAGGAATTTGCCACCCTATCAAAGAAAGTTAAACTAAAAGTATCTTTTTCCAGTGTTCCAAACGAGACATCGGCTCTTTGTGATTATGTCACACCGACGCATCATTTCTTAGAAAGTTGGGGAGATGCACAACCTAAAAAGGGGCATTACAGTCTTATTCAGCCAACAATATCTCCCTTGTTTGACACACGTCAAACAGAGGTATCTTTACTTACCTGGGCTAAAAGTGCGGCATTGGATGTAGCATCGGAACAACCCGCACTCGAATATTTAATGAAGCATTGGGAAACGGCAATATTTCCAACCCAAAGTAGATTTGTTATTTTTCGTGCTTTTTGGGATAGTTGTCTTCATGACGGTATTCACGAGACAGCCGGTGCCTTAACTTCAGTGGCGTCATTTAACGGAGACGTTCAAAAGGCAGCTGCTCAGGTAAGAAAACCAGTACAAAACGCCTTAGAAATTTCATTTTTCGAAACAGTAAATATGGGGGGTGGGCAATATGCCAATAACCCCTGGCTTTCAGAATTATCAGATCCCGTTTCCAGGACTTCCTGGGGCAATTATCTTGCCGTTCCTGTTAAATGGGAGGGTGGAAATAAAATTTCTTCATTGAATAATATCAATCCCCGTGAAATTTACGGTGAAGCCGATATCGTCGATTTAGAAGTTAATGGCACCAAACAAGCAATAACCGCCGTAAGACAGTTCGGACAATTAGAAGATACTGTAGGACTTGCTATAGGTTACGGACGTGCGGTAACAGGTTACATGGGGAAAGCCTTGGGAAATAATGTGGGTATAAATGTTTATCCTTGGTTATCTGTTGACGCTCAAGGGAATACCCAATATTATGCAACAAAAGCAAAAGTAAGTGATCCGGTAGATAAAGAAGATTTATTTGCTTGCGTACAATATCATCACGCTATGGGAGTTACCGGAAAGGATCCTAAAACGGGTGAAACCTTAAATGTTGACGAAAAGACGTCTATGACCATTGGCTCTGGTTATCAGGGGGGTATCGTAGATAGGTCTATCATTTATAAAGGTAATTTAGATGAATTAAGTGAATTGGTTCATCATGTAGAGGAAAAAAGGGCAGAAGCAGCTGAGCTAAATAGCAAAACCCTTTATCCAATCAATGAATTTGTAGATAATGTATATTCTCAAGGGCATTGGTGGGCTATGCATATCGATTTAAATGCATGCATCGGGTGTGGAGCTTGTTCAATAGCCTGTATGGCTGAAAACAATGTTCCCGTTGTAGGTAAAAGAGAGGTTGGAAGACATCATGAAATGAGTTGGTTACGTATCGATAGATATTTCTTTGGTGAGTATGAAAACCCAAATACGGTGTATCAACCAATGATGTGTCAACATTGTGATAATGCGCCTTGCGAAAATGTTTGTCCTGTTGCTGCTACGCCTCATAGTTCTGAGGGTCTGAATCAGATGACTTACAATCGTTGCATCGGAACTCGTTATTGTGCTAATAACTGTCCTTACAAGGTAAGACGCTTCAACTGGCTGGATTATACCAAGGCAGACATGTTTGCCATAAATGAGCCAACGATAAATAATGAATCACTACCGTTCGGCGCTGACAATTTAACAAGAATGGTGTTAAATCCTGACGTTACTGTGCGTTCAAGAGGTGTTATTGAAAAATGTAGTTTCTGTGTGCAACGATTACAAGAAGGTAAGTTGACTGCAAAAAAGGAAGGTCGTGCATTACAAGACAACGATGTAAGGTCGGCATGTCAAACAGCTTGTCCTACTGGGGCTATTGTTTTTGGTGACAGAAATAATAAGTCCGGTGATTTATCTAAGAAATTGGATAATCCGCTAAACTACATTGTGTTAGAAGAAATTGGCGTTCGTTCTTCTGTAAATTATACTGCTAAGGTTGTTAACCGTAGCGAAAATTTAGACGCTTAATATAAATGGTTAGCCATCATACGTTGATTACTTTAAAATATAACTCATGAGTGCACCTATTTCTGCGATTAGGGAACCTTTAATTACTGGGAGCAAGACCTACCATACGATCACTGAAGATATATGTGGGCCTACGGAGAGGACGCCAACAACTGCTTGGATGATTGCTTTTATAGTAGCCGTAACAGGATTAGCGCTATATGCTTTTAGTGTTACCTGGACCGTTTGGGTGGGTATTGGTTCCTGGAACTTGAATAGAACGATAAATTGGGGTTGGGATATTACCAACTTCGTTTGGTGGGTTGGTATCGGTCACGCCGGTACGCTGATTTCTGCCATATTGCTGCTTTTTAGACAAAAATGGCGGACAGGAGTGAACAGAGCCGCTGAAGCGATGACTATCTTTGCCGTAATGTGCGCGGGTCAGTTTCCGCTCATTCACATGGGCAGATTGTGGCTAGGTTTTTTCATCTTCCCTTATCCAAACACAAGAGGTCCATTGTGGGTGAACTTTAATTCACCGCTGCTTTGGGACGTATTTGCTATATCAACTTATTTCACGGTTTCATTACTTTTTTGGTACACTGGACTTGTTCCGGACTTCGCAACCGTCAGAGACAGAGCGAAAGGATTAAGGAGAAAGATTTACAACTATATTTCTTTCGGATGGACTGGTTCGGCAAAACACTGGCAGAGGTGGGAGAGTTTGTCTTTAGTATTAGCTGGTTTAGCTACGCCATTAGTATTGTCAGTTCATACCATTGTATCTTTCGACTTCGCAACCTCGGTTATCCCTGGTTGGCATACTACTATATTTCCTCCTTACTTCGTTGCAGGGGCCATTTTCTCGGGTTTCGCTATGGTGCAAACGTTAATGATTATGACTAGGAAGGTTCTTAAGCTGGAAGATTATATTACGCTGGAGCACATCGATAGTATGAATAAGGTTATTCTGGCCACAGGAAGTATCGTTGGTGTTGCTTATTTGACAGAGTTGTTCATTGCCTGGTATTCTGGTTATATTTATGAGCAATTTGCCTTTTATAACAGGGTAATGGGCCCTTACTTTTGGTCTTATATAGGTATGATGGGTTGTAATGTTATCTCTCCTCAAATCTTCTGGAGTAAGAAAATGAGAAGAAGCATCCTGGTAACCTTCTTTATGTCTATATTCATCAACATCGGTATGTGGTTCGAGCGTTTTGTTATCATCGCCTCCACGTTGGCCAGAGATTATCTTCCTTCAAGTTGGAGTTATTATTCTCCATCTTGGGTTGAGGTTTGTTTGTTTATTGGTACTTTAGGATTGTTCTCTACCTTATATCTGGTGTTCATGAGGGTGGCTCCAGTGGTAGCGGTAGCTGAAATTAAGGCTATTCTTAAAACGGCAGGAGATCAGTATGTAGGTCCAAACATTAAACATGATAACGATCACAAAGAATCAACACATCATTAAGCATTATTTGCGCTAAAAATAAAATTTAAATGAAACAAGAATCAACCCAAGTACTCTACGGTCTTTATAACGATGAAGAAGTGCTGCTTCATGCAGTAAAAAAAGCTAAGGAAGATCATTTAGATATAATGGATGTTTATTCACCTTTTCCAATTCACGGCCTTGATAATATTTTGGGCTTGACAGAAAGTCGTATCCATATTGCAGGATTTATATATGGTTTAATTGGATGTTTAAGTGCCTTTTTATTTATGACCTGGGTGTTTACCAGAGACTGGCCAATAATATTCGGTGGTAAGCCTTATTTTTCTGCTCTCGCATTCATACCCATTACCTTTGAAGTAACAGTACTTTTTGCCTCCGTTGGCATGGTGGTTACGTTTTACACTATTTGTGGTATGGGACCTGGTGTAGATAATCCAACGCTGGATGACCGAATTACGGATGATAAGTTTTGTATTGCTTTTGATGTTGATGATGCTGATGAAGCAAAACAAACAGTACTTAGACAGTTTTTAACCGATACAGGAGCTGAAGAAGTTAATGTTAAATCGATCTGATAAACCTGATTATTATCTTCTAAAAAAGAAGTATATGATACCTATAAGAAAAATTGTTTTTTTGACATTGTCTCTTTCTGTTTTTATGGTGGGTTGTTCGCCATCTGGTAAGAATAAAACGGGTCATGAGTATATGCCTGATATGGCTCATGCTATTGCTTATGAGGCCAATGTTTATGGTTCTTCCTCTCACAATACCTGGGATAAAGAAAGTTCCAGATCAAGAAGGGCGCTTTCTGTTCCTGGTAAGCCAGTAAATGGAACGGTTCCACGAGGCTACAGTGGTGCTTTGTCGAATGGTGAAATAGACCAATCAAAGATTGACATAATTAGAGGTAAAAATCAATTGAATGCTCAGGCAACTACGGTAAATGGTCATGTTGGTTTTTATTATGCTGATAATGAAGATGAAAGGCTTCGCGCCATAGCGGAAATTAAAGCTAATCCTTTTCCTATTACTAAAAAAGGATTAGAAGTTGGTAAGAATTTGTACGAAATCAACTGTGCTATTTGTCATGGCGAAGCAGCCGATGGTAATGGCTATTTAGTTCGTGATGCCGATCCGGCTACAGGTGATTTAGGGGGTAAATACCCTGCAGCGCCGGCTAACTTTATGCTGGATGACTTGATTAACTCCTCGAATGGTCGCTACTATTTCAGCCTTATCTATGGTAAAAACGTAATGGGTGGTTACTCAGATAAGCTTAGTTACGAAGAGCGCTGGCAGGTGATTCACTACATCAGGTCTTTACAAGCGGCTTCTAAAACATTAATTTACAACGAGAAAATGAATACTTTAAATGCTGAATATGGCGTGCCGTTGAAAATGAAAAATCAATTGGCTTCTGTTTCAGTTAAATAGTCTTCTAATATTAAATCTGCTTACTTAAATGGCAAATGTGATGAATCAATTTACTTTTACATCCAAACAAAAAAACGTATTATTTGCTTTTATGGGTCTTGGATTACTTTGTCTTATTTTGACTTGGTTTTCTGATGATGCCTTACACACCCGTTTTTGGAGTAATTTTCTACATAATGCTACCTTCTTTACAGGTATTTCATTTGTTTCACTATTCGTTATCACTGCTTTTACTACAGCTTGGGCTGGTTGGTATGTAGGTATGAAAAGAATTTGGGAAGCTAATATGCAGTTTATTTTGGTTGGCCTCGGATTAATGCTTATTGTAGCGTTAGGCCTTTGGGGACATTTCCATCATTTATACCATTGGTCAGACGAAGCTGAAGTGGCTAAAGATGTGATTATGAAAGGCAAAGCATCTTTCCTGAATAAGTATTGGTACACCCTTGGTACCTTAGTAATTGTTGGTATGTGGGCGTTTTTTGCTTATAATATTCGCAAACTTTCTTTGGACGAAGATATTAATGGTAAAGGTCAGGCCGATAATTTTAAGCATCATAGAAAAATTAGAGTTTGGTCTGTTATCTTCATGCCTTTAGCTGGTTTTTCGAGTGCTGCTATCATCTGGCAATGGGTAATGTCTGTAGACGCTCATTGGTATAGCACTCTTTTTGCCTGGTATTCTGGAGTTAGTTGGTTTGTAAGTATGATTGCTATCACCATCTTAACCCTCATCTATTTGAAAAGTTTAGGGTATTTTGTCCATATTACTGCAGATCACATGCATGATCTTGGTAAATTATTATTTGCATTTAGTATTTTCTGGACTTATATGTGGTTCTCTCAGTATATGCTTATATGGTACGCAAACGTTGGGGAAGAAACTGTCTATTTTTATGAAAGATTACAAAATTACAAACCCTTGTTTTATGCTAATCTTTTAATAAATTTCTTGTTGCCCTTCTTCGTTTTAATGCGTAATGACAATAAAAGGAAATTTGGTCCGCTTGCCTTTGCTTCAATCATGGTTTTTATTGGTCATTGGCTCGATTTCTTCCTTATGATAAAACCTGGCGTGAGACATACCGCTTTAGAAGCATTGGGTCATCACAGTGAGGGACACGATACTCTACTTCCTTTTCAAATGGGTTTTACCATGCCTGGATTTCTGGAAATTGGTACGATGCTAGGATTTTTAGCTCTTTATCTGTTCATAACTTTAAGGAGTTTAAGTAAGGCTGCGTTATTTCCGAAAAATGATCCTTATGCAGGAGAAGCTACTCATCACCATGTTTGGCCTTATGTATAATCATTCTAAATAAAAAACCTTTGTGGACGAATTTTGTTTAATAAATTAATTAAAACATAATTTTGTTAATCATATTTTTACATAAACAATAAATCATTATGACTATTTTTCTTGTAATCATTAGTATAGTTCTTATCGCTGTTATTGTTGTGCAAATTGGTAAGGTAACTGAGCTTGCTGCAAAAATAAGAGGAGAAGAAGAAATGCAGTACGAAGTTAATCGTAGTCAAGGAGGCTATATGATTATCTTTCTTGTTGTTTTCTTAGTAGGATGTGTTGCATCTGCCATTTATTTAAAAAATTATATGTTAGGGTATGGTCCTCACACTCCGGCCTCGGAACACGGTTCTATTTTAGATAAAATGTTTAATGTCACTTTATTTTTCACAGGCATTGTTTTTGTTATTACACATATATTATTGTTTTATTTTGGTTGGAAATATAGCGCCAAAAAAGGAAGGAAAGCTCTTTTTATTCCTCACGATAATAAGTTAGAAATTATTTGGACAGCTATCCCTGCAGTTGTTATGACTTTCTTAGTAGTAGGTGGATTAGATGCCTGGAATGAAGTAATGGCTGACGTCACTGAAGGTGATGATTACATGGAAATTGAAGCTACGGGCTTTCAATTTGGTTGGAATCTAAGATACCCTGGAAGTGATGGATTAATCGGCGAGAAAAATTATAAACTAATAACTAGCGAAAATCCTTTAGGTCAAAATTGGAAGGACCTAAAAAATCATGATGATTTTTTAGCTACGGAATTAGTTTTGCCTGTTGGTCAGAAGATACGGGTCAGAATTACAGCACAGGATGTGCTACACAATTTCTATTTACCTCATTTTAGGGTTAAAATGGATGCGGTTCCAGGTATGCCTACTTACTTTGTATTCACTCCGACAAAAACTACAGAGGAGTATAGAGCCGAGCTCAAAAAATTTCCGGAATACAACGTGCCAGATCCTGCTGATCCTGCAAAAATGCTATGGGAAACATTTGACTATGAGCTAGCCTGTTCAGAGTTATGTGGACGTGGTCATTACAGTATGAAGCGTCCGGTAAAAATTGTTTCTCAGGAAGAATACGATATCTGGTTTGCCACCCAATCCTCTTATTATTTCTCTAATATCAGGTTCAAGGAAAGTGATCCCTGGACAGATAGATTATTCGATGCCGAGCTTACTAAGAAAAAAGAGCTATTATCAGCTGCGCTAGGCGCTGAAAGCGCGGGTAAAGATCTGCCTTTAGAAGTCATTGCTTTCAATGATGCAAAAGGTTATACGCTATTGGGCGCGTCTAAGGCAGAACTAAACATACTTGCGGGTTTGTTAAAAGCAAAACCTTCAGCAAAAGTTAAATTAAGTGTAACAACGGGTGAAGACAATATAGCTCAAATTGGCGATATTGATGCTAGAACGAAAGCTATTGCAGACATACTCTATGAAAATGGGGTATCACCTTCGCAGTTAGTGTTGGTTCCTACTACAATGGCAACGGAAGACAATGCGACAACTAAATGGGTATTTACTCTGTTAGGTGCTGGACTTTTATTATAATCAAAACAATTAAAAAAAATCAGAACTAATGGCAAACGTACTAACTGCTGCTCCACATTCAGAAGAAGATGTTTTGATTGAACAAATGGGATATGATGATCATTTCCATGAGCACCATGACGGTGACAAGTTTCAATCTAGCTTTATTACTACTTATATTTTTAGCCAAGATCACAAAATGATCGCAAAACAATTCCTTATTACAGGTATGTTTTGGGGTGTTATCGGTGGATTGATGTCTCTTGTTTTTAGACTTCAACTTGGATTTCCTGAGGAAAGTCTTTCCTGGCTCAAGCCTGTTCTTGGAAAATGGATAGAAATAAATGCTGAAACAGGCATGGGGGCTTTATCTCCAGATTTTTACTATGCATTAGTAACTATGCATGGTACCATTTTAGTATTTTTTGTTCTTACCGCTGGTTTAAGTGGTACTTTCAGTAATTTACTTATTCCTCTGCAGTTAGGTGCAAGGGACATGGCTTCCCCATTATTGAACATGATGTCTTATTGGTTTTTCTTCCTCGCAGGACTTATAATGTTCATTTCTCTTTTTCTAAATACAGGACCTTTCTCGGGTGGTTGGACAGCCTATCCGCCCTTAAGTGCTCTTCCACAGGCGAGCACTGGTTCTGGAGCAGGTATGACTCTTTGGTTAATTAGCTTAGTATTCTTCGTAGTATCAGTACTTTTAGGAGGTATAAACTATATCACTACAGTGCTTAACCTAAGAACTAAGGGTATGAATATGTGGAGAATGCCTCTTACTATATGGGCATTTTTCGTAACAGCTATATTAGGGTTACTTTCCTTCCCAGTATTAGCTTCTGCGTTCTTTTTAGTTATGTGCGACAGAGGATTGGGAACGAGTTTCTTCCTCAATGAAATCTTCATAGGTGGAAAGGCTTTGGATCACGTAGGTGGTAGCCCAGTCTTATATCAGCATTTATTTTGGTTTTTAGGTCACCCTGAAGTGTACATCATCATTTTACCTGCTATGGGTATTGTGTCTGAAGTACTTGCGGTACATAGCCGCAAACCAGTATTCGGCTATAAGGCGATGGTGTTTTCTATTTTAGCCATCGGGTTCCTATCATTTATTGTTTGGGCACATCACATGTTCATGTCTGGTGTTAACCCCTTCCTCGCTAATTTCTTTGTGGTATTCACCTTGATTATCGCAGTGCCTTCTGCCGTAAAGGTATTTAACTGGATTGCTACCTTATTTGGAGGTAATATCAGATTTACAGCTGCGGTTTTATTTGGTATCGGATTTGTGTCTATGTTTATCTCCGGTGGTTTAACAGGTATATTCTTAGGTAACTCTGCGATTGACATTCAGATGCACGATACTTATTTTGTGGTTGCTCACTTCCATATTGTGATGGGCGTTGCTGCATTCTTCGGAATGTATGCAGGAGTTTATCATTGGTTCCCAAAAATGTACGGTAGATTTATGAATGAAACGCTGGGTAAGCTTCACTTTTGGGGTACAATTATCGGTGCTTATTTAATATTCTGGCCAATGCATTATATCGGAATGGCTGGTGTACCAAGAAGATACTATCGTTTCGATACTTTCCAAACTTTCTCCCAGTTCGATGACATGAATAAGTTCATTACTATTGCAGCTATAATTACTTTTGGATTTCAGTTGATAATGATTATTAACTTTTTCTACAGTATTTGGTACGGTAAGAAGGTGACTGACAAAAATCCATGGGGTGCTACTACCTTGGAATGGACTACTGAGGTTGACCCTGGACATGGTAACTGGGCAGGTAAGCTTCCAGTTGTACACCGCTGGGCGTATGATTATGGAAAAGACGGGGTTGAGTTTATTCCTCAGACCACACCTGTTAAGGAAGGTGAAAAAATGGAACATTAATTGATATTTAATTTCATAACTAATATTATTTAAAGATGAACCTGAACTCAGGGGCTCTTTTCGGAGAGAAAAAACAGTGGTTGTCTGGAGTAGTTGATTTTACGCAGCTCGTTAAAATCCGTTTGTCGACAACCGTTGTTTTTTCTGCTCTTTTATCTTATTGGATTGCGCTCCCGTTAGACAAAAACCTGGGATATAAAATGTTTTCTCTGGTTATGGGAGGCTTTTTAGTTACGTTTGCAGCCAATGCGTTAAACCAGGTGCTTGAAAAGAATTATGATGCACTGATGGACAGAACTTCTAATAGACCGCTTCCTTCAGGTAGAATGGATGATTCCACGGCTATATTTCTGGCTGGAATCATGAGTGTCTTCGGTCTTATTTTTCTTGCCTCCTTGAGTTTGTGGTCCGCGGTAATAGGTGCTATTTCTTTATTAATATACGCCTTTGTTTATACACCGGTTAAGCGCATATCTACAGCAGCGGTATTTATCGGGGCTATTCCAGGAGCACTTCCTGTGCTTATTGGTACGGTATCTGCGGAAGGTGAATTCACCATATTAGGATTGGGTTTGTTTGCTATTCAATTCTTTTGGCAGTTCCCCCATTTTTGGGCTATTTCCTGGCTAGGTCACCACGATTATATGAAGGCAGGTTTTAAAATAACACCTAGTCTTACCTCGTCTCCCACGAATAAAACAGGTTTTCAGGCATTTATTTATTCTTTGTTTTTATTGCCCGTGCTTTTTTTGTGCGCTTATACAGGCATCCTTGAGTTTTTATCATTGTCGGTAGCTTTTGTATTTACCTTATTCTATATTGTATTAAGCTATAAGCTTTTTGTCCATAACAATAAGAAGGCAGCAATGTCCTTATTGTTTTTTTCCTTTTTGTACATCCCTGTATTGTTGGGTGTATTTTTAATAGATAAATTTAACTAAAAAAATAATGTCGATGACTGATGACACTTCTTTTAGTAGGAGCAAAATTCACCCCAAGAAGTTCGCGCTTTTGGTTAGTTGTGCTAGTGTTGTCATGCTATTTGCCGCTTTAACGAGTGCTTATGTAGTTCGTCAGGCTGCCGGAAATTGGTTAGAATTTCCATTACCTTCCGTTTTTTGGGTCAGTACAATAACTTTAATTGTAAGTAGCTTTACCCTTCACTTTTCATACAAATCATTTCTATCGGGAAATGCAGTGGTATACAGGGGATTGTTATTATTAAGTTTCCTATTGGGAATTCTTTTTATCTATTTGCAGTATAAAGGTTGGAATGCACTCGTGGATATCGGTGTTGAATTGGGTACAAATCCTTCGGGTTCTTTTTTATATGTACTTTCTGCTTTACATGCTGCACACATATTAGGTGGCTTGGCTGCCCTCTTTATCGCTATTTTACATGCCTTTATCTTGCCCTACGAGGTGACCGAAAAGCGTAAACTTCGCTTTGAAATGACGCAGATTTATTGGCATTTTGTCGATTTATTATGGATTTACCTGATCGTTTTTCTTTGGTTGCAACAGCAGTCTTAGAAAATCTTATTAATTTATAAAATTTTAGGAATGGAGACAACTGAGAAATTACTGGAACAGCATGAAAATCATACCGATGGCTCTTGGGAAGGCGCTGCTTCTCCTTTTAACATAAGTTATGGTAAACTTATGATGTGGTATTTTTTGCTTTCAGATGCTTTCACTTTTGCTGGTTTTTTGATTGCCTATGGGTCACTTAGGTTTAGTAGTCCAAGTTGGCCAGTACCAGATTTTGTATTCTCAACTGCGCCGTTTGGTATTCATGATGCTCCGTTAATTTTCGTCACAGTCATGTCTTTTCTTTTGATAATTTCTTCTGTTACTATGGTTAGAGCCGTTCAGGAGGGTCATAGAGAAAATAAGGGAGGTGTGGTTTTTTGGATGTTCTTAACTATTATTGGGGGAGCTGGATTTTTAGGATGCCAGGCCTGGGAGTGGAATAATCTTATTGGTAAAGAGCACATGTCTGTCACTACCAATCCATTCGGAAGTCATGTGGATGCCGGGGTTTACCTTGATGAAAAAGGTGCTCCTTCGGAAGAAGTTTTCAAACCTGGAGCCTCTTTTCTAATGCATAAATCTGAAGCGGGAGGTCACGCTGAGGAAGGACACGCTGGTGGTCATTCGTTGACTAAAGGTGATCATGCGAATGCTTTTGTTGACAATCAAGGCTTCATTCATAGAAAATTTAAGGTGACTTCTGGTCCCAATGCAGGTTCTGTTGAGACTGAGGAGTTTGGTCCTAAAGCCTTTGGTGCACTGTTTTTCTTCATTACAGGTTTCCATGGTTTTCACGTTTTATCAGGGGTTGCTTTTTTAGCCATAATTATGATTAATGTGGCAAGTGGTGTTTATGCAGCAAGGAAAAATGGGTACGAAATGGTAGAAAAGATTGGTCTTTATTGGCACTTT
>CAMDWC010000027.1 GCA_945878825.1 Haliscomenobacter hydrossis DSM 1100 | reverse complement strand
TTGAGCAGAAGACTTACCATTATTAAAGATGAAAATAATGGTACGGATTGGCGAAATATCGTAAAAAATTTAACCGATATTGCCAGGTCTAATAATTTTTCAGCAGCCGTGTTAAGGGAATCAGCAAAAGAGTCCATTGCTACTCAACTGAATCTCCTCGAACCACCTGAGATGGACGCCGAAGCGTTTGATAGCCTTCTCTTAGATCAGATAAAAGATACCTTACATAAAGTTAGCGAAACCGGTGATGTAACCAAGGTTACTTCAACCAGTATTGACAAAATTAAAAAAGTAAAGCAACTTCTGGAAAACAACATCTATCCTCCGTGGGAAGATTGGGCCAGGCTATCTAAATTAGAGGCGGGGGCAAAAAGTAAGGAGGCTGTAAGAGAAATGACCGATTTTGCAGCAAATCATATCCGACATCCACGATTCCATGCTGACATTTCCGCATTTATACATGAGATATTTGAACTCGCCATCGAAGCTATGCAAGAGTATAGCCATTTCAAAACGCAACGAGGTCTCATTGATTATACAGATATGGAAGTTAAAGTAGACCAATTACTCGACAATCCTACCGTTTGTGACATATTGAGATCGGAAATCAGTATTTTAATGGTAGATGAGTTTCAAGATACCAGCCCCATTCAGTTATCTATTTTTCTTAAACTTTCTCAAATAGCTAAACATACCATTTGGGTGGGTGATCCAAAACAAAGTATCTACGGATTTCGAGGTGCGGAACCCGCTCTGATGAAAGCCATAATCGACAAAAATGGAGGGGTAAAACCTGAGGATGTTCAGGGTATTTCTTACCGGTCCAGGCAAGATTTGGTTCATTGCGTTAATGCCCTTTTCGTTCGTGGATTTAGCGATATGCCCTCCTCTCAAGTAGAACTTAAACCCATTCGTACCAGGGAAAGTGAATCTGATTTGTTCGGACCGGCACTAAATATTTGGGAATTAAATAAAAATGAAGATGGAAAGAAACAAAAATTTAATATTCAACATGTTTCCAACGCTTTAGCTCATTCTCTGCAATCTCAATTACAAAATGGCATCTATATTAAAGATGATCAAAGTAAGGAAATGAGAAAGGCTCAAGCGGGTGATGTCGCTATTCTTTGTAAAACAAACAGCCTTTGTTTAGGTGTGGCAGCCTCCTTGAAAATGGCCGGGCTAAATGCCGCCGTTTCACAACCAGGCATTTTTGACACCGTCGAAGGTATTCTTATTCTCGCCTGTCTGAAATATGTTCAAAGTAAAGATGAGATCGCCCTCACAGAAATTTTATTGTATGGCGAAAAAATGAGTCTGGAGGAACTTTTACACGCTAAGGCCGACAGGCAACGACAAAAAGCAAACGATAGTGATCTGAAATTACCTGAATGGGGCATGGATTACCCTCTTACACGGAAACTGATAGCATTGAGAAAAAATAGAAAATATCTTTCCGTTTTTGAAATATTAGACCAGATAATCTCCTCTCTTGATATAAAAAGATTGATTGTTGAATGGGGAAATCCAGATCAGCGATTAGATAATATTGATCAAATCAGATCCATCGCCCTTAAATATGAAGAAAGTTGCAAGAGTCTTCATATTGCTACCTCGTTGAGTGGATTTATTTTCTGGTGCCAAAGAAAAATTGAAACCAAAACAGATTTTCAAGGGGCAGGCGAAGGCCCCGATTCCGTTAGCGTGCTCACCTACCACAGAAGCAAAGGACTTGAATGGCCTATCGTTATTCTTCTGGATCTAGATAAAGAAGTTAACACCAAAATCAATAATCTGACCATTGTTCCCAAAAATAATACGATAGATTTATCTAATATCTTGGTAAACAGATGGTTGCGTTTATGGATAAATCCCTACGGTAAAAACAATAAAAAAACAGTGCTCTGGGATAATATTGAAAAATCGCCAGAATGGGATTACCAGAATAAACAAGATCTTGCCGAAGAAATCAGAATATTTTATGTAGGATTTACCCGCGCAAGAGATTATCTGATACTGCCCCAAGCCGATAAAGATCTATCCGTTATCAATAGAATCTGGAATAAAGACCTGGAAGAATTGAATCTCCTCGACCTTAATAGTGAAATGATATCAATACCCTGGAAAAATGAAAACCTAACCTTTAATAGATTCCCTTTGCGTTTTATTGACCAGACGCCAGAGACGGTTAGAGCTTATGCTTCCTTTCTTTACACGGAAGCAGCTAAAGGCGAGGTTGACCATATCACTAAACTGATTCAATATGAAGCTTTAACTGGAATTAAAGACTTAGCAACTACCTTTAAAATTATTGAAACAGTAAAGATTTGGGAAGAGTTAAACACAGAAAATTGGTCACATAAAGAAAAAGAGGATTTTAAAACAGCTATGGAAGCCTTTATTAAAGAATGGCATCCCGACGAGGAAAGGTACAGAATAAAAATTTTGGCAGAAGATTTATTAAAAGAATTTTCACTGACTAACCGTTTACCAACTACCTTTTTTATAGAGGTAAGTGATCGTTTAACCTCTTTAGTAGAACCTCTTTTCTTCGATTTCATAGAGAAAAATCACCCAATTACTTCCTACATCGCCCAAAGAGAATATAATTTTGATATTTCTATGCTCGTAGAATCAGAAAAGGAAAATGTTTATATCACCCTGATTAATAATTTAGACAATAAAACAGTTGATGAGCTTTTGGAAGACCACAAAAATAAGCTTGCCCTTGAAAATGAATTAATTAAGCGAAATAAAACTTCAGAGAACATTCAAAATTGGGTGCTGTTAGTCTCAAAAGGAATCCTTGTAAAAATAGATTGGACCCTAAAAGATTCTTTAGAGGAAATTATAAATAACTTGTAATCATGAAAAAAATTATTGGCCTCCTTTTATGCCTATCTTGCTTTTTGTCAATATTGAACGGACAAATCTCTTTTCTCCAGGATCATATCACTAAGTGGCAAAATGGATTAAAATATACAGAGGATGTTATGAATACGCTGCCCGATTCACTCTGGAATTTTAAACCCGACAAAGAAGAAATGTCTTTTAGGGAACAAGTTTTACATATTACTCAAAATATGTATTGGTTAAGTAGTACTTACCTGAATGGTGAAAGTTTAGGTTTGAAAATAAAAGATGAAGGCCAATCTATTCAGGAAATTAAGTCCCAATATCTGGAAATCGGAAAATATACCCTGGGGGTGCTTCGAAATTTACAAGAAAATGAACTTTCTGAAAGAGTAAATTTTTTTGCAGGAAATCTCACCCGCTGGCAGATATTTGAATTGATGCACGATCATCATACCCATCATAGGGGACAAATTATCGTTTACTTAAGGCTTAATGGCTTCAAACCACCTAAGTACGTAGGATGGTAGTATTACTATCAATTATTTTATAGTGCTTTTGTCGATATTTTCAAGTAGGTCTTTATCTAATCTTTTTTTGCCTGTAGCTCTACTCATCTCAATTTCAGCGATAATCGTTATTTGAAGATAATACAAAAACTTTTATGAAATCTAACAGTTTAGGTGTTATGTAATTTATTTTTCAAAATTTGCCTGACAAAAAAAGCTTTAAACAATATTCACTATATGTTAAAAAAATCGTCCCACCTTTTCAATAAACCAGGAAAAAAGGAAAAAATGCTATTGGTTTAGTAAGAAAAAAGTATTTATAAAATTGCTCTTTTCAAATCTCTCAATTTCCTATCTTTGAAAATATAAATTTTTAACAAAACAATTGTAAATGGAAAAGATTTTTTGGGTATGCTTATTTTGGATACCAATGACCTTGAATGCTCAGGAATATATCCCTCTTGAAGATTTATCTTTCTTTAAATCTACTGGGAAAACAAATTGGAAATTAGCTAAGGATGCTTCCGCTGATCTTTCAAAAAAAGATATATTTACGCTTACTCCTGGCACAGGTGTTTTGGTGAATCTACCTTCTGAAGGTAATATGTCAAATCTTCATTCGGCGAAAGAATACGGAGACGTTGATATCAACTTTGATTTTATGATGTCCGCTCATTCTAATTCCGGCTTTTATTTGCAGGGTAGATATGAGGTTCAATTACTTGATTCATGGGGTGTTTTAAATCCAACGACAGCCGATTGTGGTGGTATATATCAGAGATTCAAGCAAGGTCCTCCCCTTGTAACCTACGAAGGTTATGCTCCCAGGGTAAACGCTTGTCTGGCTCCCGGCTTATGGCAACACATAGATATTTCTTTTCAAGCGCCAAGATTTGATGGTAATGGAAAAAAAATATCTGATGCAAAAATGATTCAAATTAAGCTTAACGGTGCTGTCATTCATGAAAATGTAAGTCTCAGCGGTCCCACAGGAGGTTCAATTTCTGAAAAGGAAACAGAAAAAGGTCCTTTTGTTATTCAAGGAGATCATGGCTCTGTAGCTTTCAGACATTTTACTGTGAAAGACCTGAGCGACAAACCTGCCTATTTAGATCCTGTTAATTATCAGGTTTATTTTGGAGAATTCAAAGGTCGCGAAGAATTATCAGCTAAAAAACCTGAAGTAACAGTAACTACAGATAAACTTACCTGGGATCTTACTTCAAATACTTCTCAATTTGCAAATAGCATAAAAACAATGCTAAATATTCCCACCGCCGGAGAACATAGAGTTGAATTTGAACTTAAAGGAAAGTATTTTATTCAGATAAATGGCAAGGAGGTTTATGCAGAACCTAAAGAGGAAGATAATAATCGAAGAACTCTTCTCCTTAACTTACCTGCAGGAAAAGTTCCGTTGGAAATAACACAAATTAAAACAAATAAAAGGGTTAATAATAATTTGGGCTTTTGGATAAGCGGTCCAAACTTCAGAAATACCGCCCTTCATACTACTGGCTCTTATCTATCTGCATCAACAAATGAGGAAATTTCGCTCGATGCAAGTATTCCCAGAGTATTTCGATCTTTCATGGATGTTATGAAAAATGGTAAAAGGATAAAAAGAGTAGTCCATTCAGTGAATGTGGGGAGTCCTGATAAATTGCATTACACCTTTGATCTGGATAATGCCAATATAGTTCAGGTCTGGAAAGGAAATTTTTTAAATACAACCCCAATGTGGGATGATCGTGGCGATGGTTCGTCCAGACCCTTAGGTGCTGTTTTAACGCTTTCTCCCAATGCTTTTTTTACCAGTAAATCCACTGTATTTAGTCAGGATAATTTAGGTGAAAATTTATTGGTAAAAGGCTACGAACTAGATAATGAGGATATTCCAACCTTTAATTATATGCTTGACGGTGCTGATATTCTTGACAAAACGGTTATAATTAATAAAAAGCATTTTCAAAGAACGCTGACGATAAAAAATCCTAATCCCAATCAGATTTGTCGACTTGCCGTGGGTAGTGACATAATAAAAACCGGGGAAAACAGATATCTTATAGATGGAAGTGCCTACTATATCGAAGTCTCGGGAGCAACGATTGAAACGGGAGATAATCAAAAAGCATTGGTTATTCCAGCTTCAGACAAAGTTCAATATTCAATTATTTGGTAAAACATCAATGACCATAAAATGAAAAGCAATCTTTTAATTCTACTTTTTTTATATTCATTTTCTGTTTTTGCTCAAGATCCAACAGAAAACGATTACTACAGAATAGCAAAAATATCTATTCCTGAGGGTATTATCCTGGAGGCAGGCGGCATGGCCACCATGGCAAATGGTAATGTAGTAGTATCCTCCAGGCGGGGTGATGTTTACATTGTCGAAAATCCATATTCCACAAAGCCCTATTTCCGGAAATTTGCTACTGGCCTACATGAAATATTAGGCTTAGCCATTAAGGACGACGTTATTTATTGTGCTCAGCGAGGTGAATTAACACGCCTGGTTGACAAAAATAGAGATGGAAAAGCAGACAAATACGAAACTGTTTATTCCTGGCCCATCTCTGGTCATTACCATGAATATTCTTACGGACCCAAAATAGGACCCGATGGTTCCTTTTATGTGACGGCCAATGTTGCCTTTGGTAGTTCTGACTGGTGGGCGGGAAAATCACTCGTTCCATGGAGAGGTTGGACAATGAAAATTAGTGCTGACGGTAAAATGGAGCCTTTTGCTGCCGGTATGCGCTCTCCCTGTGGTATTGGAATGATTAACGGCGATTTTTTTTACGGTGATAATCAAGGGGATTGGCAAGGTTCAGGTTTTATTTCTCATGTGGAAAAAGGGGATTTTTTAGGACATCCCGCTTCTCTGGCTTGGGCAGATAAACCTAATTCACCCGTAAAAATGAGAAAAGAAGAAATTTTTGCTCTGGTAGATCCACGTGATAATCCGAGAGTTAAACCAGAGTATGTTGAAAAGGAAGCGCTACCTCAAACTACTATTTTTGATATGAGTAAAGCGATACCAGGAAAAGGCATAAAACCACCCGCAGTTTGGCTTCCTCATGGTGTTTTAGGCGTTTCTACCTCTGAAATCATTGCCGATGAAACCCAGGGAGGATTCGGTCCATTTTCAGGTCAACTTTTTGTTGGTGATCAGGGAATGTCAAAAATTGCCAGAGTTTTTCTTGAAAAAGTAAATGGCCAATATCAAGGTGCCGCCTTCGATTTTCGCTCAGGGTTCAGATCAGGTGTATTGAGAATGTCCTGGGGTAATGACCATAGCTTATTTGTCGGTGGAACAAATAGAGGTTGGGGATCTATTGGAAATGAGGCATTTGGCTTGGAAAGACTGATTTTTACAGGAAAAATGCCATTTGAAATGAAATCAGTGAAGGCTATGCCTGATGGATTTGAGATTGAGTTTACCCTTCCAGTGAATAAAAAATTAGCCACTGATGTTAATAATTATGACGTAAGTAGCTTTACTTATAAATATCATCCAGTATATGGCAGCCCTATGGTTAATATAGGTGAAAATCCTGTAAGAGGTGCCATCGTCTCTGAAGATGGTCTGAAGGTAAGAATTGTCGTGGATGCACTTAGAGCAGGTTACATTCATGCGGTAGTGCCTGAAGGCGTTCTTTCTCAAAACGAAAGCTTACCGCTGTTGCATAAGACAGCATACTATACCTTAAACGCTATTCCTACCGGTAGTAAAGCTAATGTCACGCTGGTAACACCAAAATCGAAGGAAGAAAGAGAGAGAATTGATGCAGGAAAGCAGGTAAATTCTCCCGATAATCAAATGAAAGAGGCAGCTCCTAAAGGAACACCAAAACCAAGCACTTCTTCAAGTTCAGTGATTTCTGACAAAGAAGCTATGGCGTTATTAACCAAACATACTTGCGTTGCTTGTCATAAAGATAAAGAACGTGCGGTTGGTCCTTCTTATGTTGATATAGCCAAACGAAAATATACAGTGGCTGAAATGGAAGCTCTTATCGTTATGCCAAAGCCTGAAAATTGGCCGGATTATGCTACGCCTATGGCGCCAATGGGACATGTTCCACGCACCGATATCCGTAAACTTGCAGCCTGGATTAATACCAGAAAATAAGGATATTTTAAACAATAAAAAAAAGCGACATTTTAAAATGTCGCTTTTTTTTATTATTTAAAAATTTGGGAGTTAATAAAAAATTAATAATCAGCTATATAAATTAATAAAAAGGATTCATTGGAAACATGGCTACAACAATTAGTAAAATATTCAATTAGTATAATGAAACACATAATAAAATACTATGTTCTAACCGTTAATTGTTTTTCTATTTATAATTTTATCTTCCAAACCCATGAAGAAATATTTTTTTTGCATACTGATTTTTTGTGGTTGCTCCAAAACATCAGAAAATATAAATACTAAGGTGAACATTTCAATTTCAACAGATACAGTTATTGAAATTACATCTACCTCCGCAAAAAGTGGCGGCAATATTTCTTCCGACGGGGGAGCAACAGTAACGGCTCGAGGTATAATCTGGGCGACAAGTCAGAATCCAACGATCTCTTTATCCACTAAGACAAATAATGGCACGGGTACAGGCGCTTTTACTTCAGAATTAACTTCTTTATCTGCAAACACTACTTACTATGTAAGAGCTTATGCAACGAATAGCGCGGGTACTGCTTATGGCAATGAGGTATCCTTTAAGACAAGTTCTGCCCAAACTACAACCGTTCCAACGCTTACCACGACATCAGCAAGCTCTATAACTCAATCTACGGCAACCAGTGGCGGCAATATTTCTGCCGAAGGCGGTGCAACTGTAACAGCTCGTGGCGTAATCTGGGCAACAAGTCAGAATCCAACAATCGCATTATCCACTAAGACCAATAACGGCACAGGAACAGGCTCTTTTACTTCAGAATTAACTTCTTTATCTGCAAACACTACTTACTATGTAAGAGCTTATGCGACAAATAGCGTTGGTACCGCTTATGGCAATGAGGTATCCTTTAAGACAAATACAGTGGTAACCCCCAGTACTGGGGTGACTGACCTTTGTGGAAAAACCTACAAAGAAATAATAATTGGAAATCAAACATGGACATCAGAAAATTTATCTACTTGTAAATATAGAAATGGCGATCCGATACCACATGTTAAAGATGATGCAACCTGGGCTTCATTAACAACCGGAGCCTATTGTTACTTCAATAACGATTCTGTAAAATATGCGGCAATTTATGGTAAAATTTATAACTGGTTTGCCGTAAATGATAGCAGAGGTTTGGCTCCGGCAGGTTGGCACATACCTACCCAAACGGAAATGACTACTTTGGTAAATACAGTGGGAGGTGCTGCCACAGCAGGTGGAAAAATGAAAACAGCTGGAACAACCTATTGTTCCACCAATACATCGGGTACAAATAGCAGCGGATTTTCAGGACTTCCCGCTGGTGATAGAAGAGGATTTAATGGTGTTTTTAATAATATTGGTGTATTTGGAGGTTTTTGGAGTAGTACACAATTTGATAGCTCAAATTCGTGGAATTTTCGATTATATTGTAATAGCGCGGAAGCAACTATTGGAAATGATGGAAAACGCCACGGTTTTTCGGTAAGAATCATTAAAGATTAATGATTCTTATAGCGGTTTTTCTGCATAGACCGTTACACTGAAAATACCTGTATTTCCATTTTTAAAATCCGACAGTGCTGTATTATCAAAGTATTTACTCAAAATATCATCGGGAATAATAATG
Source organism: Haliscomenobacter hydrossis DSM 1100 (assembly GCA_945878825.1). Taxonomy (GTDB): domain Bacteria; phylum Bacteroidota; class Bacteroidia; order Chitinophagales; family Saprospiraceae; genus BJGN01. The sequence continues at coordinate 9,332 of CAMDWC010000027.1, read as the reverse complement.
GGTTTTTCTTTTTGTACGGAAATGTTTAAGAAGCCATTCGTTGAAATGAGCGCTAAGTAATTCTCTTTTTGAATGGCACCTGAAACACATCCGGCATACATTTCTGCATCCTTTTGTAAATTTTCCGGTAATTCCCCAATGAGCACCACATCAGAAATACTGAAATGTCCGCCGGGCTTCAATACCCGGTAAATTTCTTTGATGACCCCTTCTTTGTTTGGCACCAAATTGAGGACACAATTGCTTACCACCACATCGGCAACATTTGATTCGACAGGCATCTCCTCAATATCTCCCAGCAGGAAATGCACATTGGTAAATCCAAGCTTTTTTGCATTAATCCTCGCCTTTTCTATCATGGCTGTCGTGAAATCAATGCCAATAACATTCCCTGTTTCACCAACTTCTTCCCTTGCAATAAAACAATCATTTCCTGCACCACTCCCTAAATCAATCACCGTATTTCCCTTTTGTATTTTTGCATATTGTGTAGGTAATCCACAGCCCAAACCCAAATCAGCATCAGGATTATAACCTAATAGATCAGTATAATCGTCAGTCATAATGTTATACACTTCCGTAGAGCAGCCTCCTGCGCCGCAACAAGATGATTGATTTACCTCTTTTTCCTGCAAAGCAATTTCACTGTATTTTTGCTTCACAATCGCCTTGAGTTGAACATCCGTTTTCATTTTCCCTAAATTAAAATGTTTGAAAAAATCATTCCATAATGCTTGTACCTGCTCCCATTTTTGGTCGTCGATACAATAACATACTTTAGTGCCTTCAATGTCACCTTTTATTAAACCAACCGATTTTAATTCTTTTAAATGCTGAGAAACTGTACTCTGAGCAAGAGGCAATTCATCTACAATATCCCCGCAAATACAAGTATTTCTTGCTTTCAGTAAGTTAAGGATGGCTATTCTCGCCGGATGAGCTAATGCTTTGGCATATTTAGCTATCTCAATTTCTGTTTGAATAAAATCAGTCGGTTTGGCACCAATCATAAGACATTTATATCAATCGTAAAATTACGATTAATATTTGTAAATGTCAATACAATAAAAAATGTTTCAAAAAGGATGGCTCCTAAAAGTGGTAGGAATTCAAACTCAGGCTTCTGCCAATACTATCAAAAAGTCCCCTCGTTCAAACTGTATAGATTTTGATTTTAGCGGATTCAACACAATACCGAATTTACCATTTTCATACTGTTTTGGACTTAGCTTTCTATAACCAATGGCGGTATGTCCGATTTTTGAAGCACTTTCTATCACCTGATAAAAGTCCGTGGGCTGATCAACATCTAAATACTCCTCCACTGGATTCAGGTAAATCTCAGCTCCTTCATCATTAAATAAAGAATCGTACACTTTTTCTAGGTTTTTATTTTCAGCAATTTGCGTCATTAAAAGACTTAACAGATTATCACTAACGATAAAATCATCTGCTTTGGCCACCTCAGCGAGTTCTCTGTTTTGAACGTCCAGCATTTCCGATACTACTGAAAAATCCTTACCAGATTTTTCTGAAATATCGCGAAGATGAACAAGACAAATTAGGGTAATGGCATCAGAGATTTGAATACTCCCCTTATCCATATAACTTAAAACAATAATATGATTAAATGATTCAATTCGTAACTCGTCCAAAGTATTTCTATCATTAATATTGCCATGTTGAAAGTAGAGGGTAATATTTTGGAGCTCCTTAGAAAGCAAGGCCAGAGAATCTTTAATATCATCAATTTCGCCCAAAATACTCACGGAAGAACCTTTGACAACATAATGATCTAATTCTTCAATAATCTTTTTTCCTTTACGATTCCAACCTAAAATCAAGGTAGTTTCAAGTTCTTTCTCCCTTTTTTGAGCAGGTATGAAGTTTACAGGTAATATTTCTTTAGGAATAAGCTGTTTGTTAATTTTGCTATCATCCTGAGCGATTAAAATGATTTGATCATCCTTTTCAACCTGATAGTTCATAGGTGGATTGAGTAACACCTCTTTATTTGCTGAAAAAATTCCCATAACACAAGAATCTTCGAAAGAATTTAAACATTGCCTAAACGTCATTCCAAGAATTCCATGATCCGCATAAAAATAGATTTCATCTCCTTCAAATTGTAATAAATCGGAATAGATAATACTTAATCCAGACTGTCGGCAGGTTTGAGCGGTTAATCTGGAAATGAGGTCAGAAGAAAAGACATAAGAAACCTCTTTACCACCTACCAAACTAGCAACTTGTTTATTTTCATTATCTTTTACTTCTGCAACGATATGGTAGGGTTCTTTCTTCCGGTTTTTATTTCCAGTAATAGATAATACGGATTTTATGACGTGGTTATCAGGATTTTCTTCATTTTCAGGACTTAGAAGGATAATAGCTTTGGCTTCATTATAATTTACCATTAACAAATCGCGTAAATCCAATGGATTGCCACTTCGAACAATAATTTTAGATGTTTTGGTGTCTAAAATTTTTGCACGAATATCATCTTCCATTTCCACTTTATCTTTATCAGCAAGTACCACAATGACTGCTTTTTTATTACTTTCATTTGCGAGACACAACTCAGAAATAACGGAATAAATCATAGAGCTATACCCTAAAATCAAGGTGTGCTTAGTTTCAATAACTTTTGATTTACCCTTTCTAAGATTAGAAATACTTTCATCAATTCCGCTGGAAATAGAACCAATCAGGGAGGAGAAAATGAAAAGACCTGCGATAGTAATGAGTAACATAAATAGACGGAAAGCCCAACCTTCGTCACCAGTTACCGTTCCAGCATCTAGCACTCTCATCAAGCTTTGCCACATACCTTCAGTCAAATCAAAAGGTTCATTTTCTATTGGATTTGCACTTAATCCAAATATAAAAAGAAGGATACCTGCTAAGATTACTAATAGAAACGTGACCAGAGCCAACCAGGAAATAATGGCTATAGGACCATTGGAGAGGGTGTTATCAAAATTATACCTTAATTTTTCTTTAAAGCTTGCCTTTGTCATAATAATCTAAAGTTTAACTAAATGTAGTAAAATTATTAATTCTCACAATTTAAATGTGGTTAATTTGTAGAATTATTATTTTTAGAAATGAAAAAAACAACCATCCTTCAACATCTTACCTTTTTAGGTTTTCTTTTTATAGTTAAACCTGTTTTTTCCCAGCATAATACAACATCAGGTGTACCTGATAGTTTAATGTCCCTTACCCTTAATGAGGTCATCTTTACGGGTAAAAAATTGAAATCCAATGTTTTTAATACGGCAGAATCCATATCCATTCTTCATTCAAAATCACTATCCTTAAATTCCCAGCGAAATACGCCTGAGTTATTAAATGAAGCACCGGGAGTATTTCTTCAAAAGACAAATCATGGTGGAGGTTCTGCTTTTCTAAGAGGATTAACTGGAAATCAAGTATTATATTTAATTGATGGCATTAGGATAAATAATGCCATTATCCGTTATGGCCCCAATCAATATCTGAACACCATTGATCGGTTTAGCTTAGAAAGAATTGAGATCGTTCGTGGTTCAGGTTCCGTACTTTTTGGCTCTGACGCAATAGGTGGTGTCATAAATATGTTGAGTATAAATCCAGATTTAAAACAACAAAAGGCGTTATCAGGTAAAATTTCAACCAGAATAGGCTCTAACCATCTGGAAGAAAGTTTAAATGGAAGAATAAGTTATAAAAACAAGGAAAGTTGGTTGACCTCGGGCATCACAACCCGTTCCTTTGGTGATTTGATTGGCGGAAAAAACACAAAGTTACAGCATCCCAGTGGCTATGACGAATTTTGCTATGACATAAAAACCAATATACAAATGAACAAAAGGCATACGGTACAAGGTCTTTTACAGTACGTCCACCAAAAGGATGTGCCAGTTTATCATAAATATATTTTGGAAAATTTTGCCCTTAATAAAATGGACCCTCAAAAAAGGAGTCTGGCGTATGTCGGTTATACTTACACTCCTGAAAAAGGATTTATCCAAAACATAAAATTCACTCCCAATTTCCAACAGGTCACAGAGAGTCGATGGAGTAAAAAAAATAACAGCAACCTGACTACGATTGAAAATGATACGGTTGAGATATTTGGTGTATTAACTGAATTGAATACCTTAAAAAATATAGGGGATTGGAAATGGTCGGGAAGCCATGGATTTGACGTTTATCATGACAAAGTAAACAGTAATAGGGTTCAAATGTATGATAATAATACACCTATATATAAAAGAGGACTTTATCCTGATGATGCTACGCAAATCAGTTATGCTTTTTTTACCAACCAACATATCGAAAAAAATAAAATTCAGGTAACCCTGGGAAATCGTATCCAGTTCCTTTCCTTACAAATTCCCATTGGCAATGGGCAGATTATAAATATTCAACCCAAGGCATGGGTAGGAAATTTATATGTAGCACAATCCATATTACCGAAATTAAAATTGATATACGGGTTAAATACCGGTTTTAGAGCACCAAATATAGATGATTTAGGTAGCCTGGGCATTGTTGATTTCAGATATGAGATACCCAACTATGAATTAAGACCTGAAAAATCGGCACAAATACAAATAGGTTACAAATGGAATGGACCTAAATTTAACTGGGAAACCTATACTTATTATAATCGCCTAAAGGACATTGTCGTACGAAACAAGAAAGGAAATGAAACAATAGATGGTTACCCAGTTTACATCAAGGAAAATGCAGAAAACGGATATATTATGGGTTTGGAGACAAATTTTCAATATATCCTGGGCAGATCCTTACAATTGACAGGTAGCCTTACCTATACCTATGGACAAAATACAAGTAAGAAAGAACCTATCAGAAGAATTCCTCCACTTTTTGGTTATGTCAATATTCAATATCAAAAGGAGAAATATTGGGCTAAATTATTTTTTCAACTGGCTGGTAAACAACAAAGGCTTGCCGCCGGAGATATTTCTGACAATAGGATTGGCCGCCTGGGAACGCCTAGCTGGAGCGTAATTAATATATCCAATGGATTCAATTTCAAAAAAATGGATATAAATCTTACTCTCCAGAATGTATTGGACAAAGATTATAAATTTCACGGTTCAGGAATTAATGGCGTTGGAAGATCCTTAATTCTTGGATTTAGCTGGTCCATTTGACGATTTATTACCTGCTTTTTCCTCACGTTCCTTTGCCTGTCGTTTCATTTCTTTCATACCATCCATTTCAGGACTTTCTTTTAGTGCTTTCCAGTCAAATTTCTCATCAAAAGGATCCAATGCTTTTTGCGGGTCAAAAATCCTGGCATCTACAGGTAGGGCGATATAGGGAGAAAAATCAGGTTTATCGGTAAACATATCATATAAATCGGAAGCAGAAGCATCGTATTGATTGAGATAAGGAATGCCCAGTATATTCCAGAATGTCTTAAAAATACTACCGAAGCTACTGTGAGTGTGGCTGATATGATTGCGTTTGGTGTAAGGAGACATAGCCATTAGCACACTTCTATGGGCATCAACGTGATCTACCCCACCCTGCGCATCATCTTCTGTTATCAAAATGAGCATATTTTTCCAATAAGGAGTTTTAGATAAAAATTCTACGATTCTGCCTACTGCCAAGTCATTATCGGCCATATAACTCTCCTTGAACGGATACCCAGCCTCTGGCCTTTCCCCGGAACCATGGTCATTTGGCAAAATAACGGTAAGCATGCTTGGTAAACTATCTTTCCCGAGGCCCCATTTCTCATTAAATTCCTTTTCAAAAACAGTCATTCTGAACTGGTCAGGAATGGCCATATTGTAAGTGGCAAATTCATACGAAGTACGATCTAACAAAGGAGTAGGCATTGGATAATTTGCTTTATGGCGAATACCACCATATTTATAGGTGTCTTTGTAATCAGCAGGTTCAAACATAACGCCAAAACCAAAATTAAAATACGATTTATCATGTCTGTACAAATGATCCCACATGGAACCCGCTTCGTTATAATCTTCGGGAAAAATGGCCCCAGCAGCGCCATTAATGCCCAAATTCCCCGGAGCCTCTGAATTTTCCTTATGTTCCCTGTTATCTCCATAATTGGCAGGCGTTGTGGCTTCTACCCATTCATTGGGATAGGTATTTACCAGCCAACGATGACCGTCCGCTGAAACATCGGAATCGACATAAAAATTATCACTTATCGCAAATCGTTCAGCCAATTTTATATGGTTTGGCATAACATTAACATTGTCAATGACTTTAGATTTATTTTTATTAGACACAGTACGGTTTAATCCAAAAGGTGCCAAGGTAGAGTCCCCAAGCCCATTCTTCATTTGGCCGAAAATATCATCATAGGTTCTATTTTCCTTTGAAATAAATACAATGTGTTTGATTGGAGAATCTTTTTGCCCAGGAAAAAGTGGAATAGGATTATTCTTTCTCACATTATATATTGGGCTATTGGCTTGGGTAATTTTGAAATTATTCTCAATCACCTGTTTCGTTGAGGCGGGTAATTGATCATCCGTTGGAACATCAGTTACCTGAACGGCACCATGCATTAAATTGCCAATATAACTTCCCGAAACACCCATTTTAAAAGTAGATCCTCCATTGGGCCCACTTCCAAAACCCTTTGCATTGGAAATGATTAATTTTTTACCATCGGGTGAAACTTTTAATTTTGCTGGAAACCAAGCCGTAGGAATATGGCCTAAAACCTTTAATGTACTCACATCAATAACGGCTACAGCATTAATGCCAGACTCTGCTACATAGATTCTTTTTTCGTCAGGTGAAACGGCTAATCCAAAAGGAATAATACCTCTTAATGTAGCTAACTTTTCTTCGGGCGCAAGCTTAATATGGGTTACAATTTGCTGATTATCAGCGTTCAGCACGGTAATATTATCATTATTTCCATTACTTATAAATACATATTTCCCAGCAACGACCATAGAATTGGGACTTGAACCACCCACGGCAGGAATGCCTTCAACTAGGTCACCAATTAAATGCCCCGTTTTTATTTTAGCTGTTACTCGGGGCTGCAAATTATTTTCAACATTCACCGCCCAAACCGAGAAAGACTCCTCAGCATTAATGGGTCCCAATCCGGGAACTAATATGGAATCATTCTGATATCCGCGTTCAGCCTCAGGCGTATTATAGGCAAATACCGGTTTTTTAACGGAGATCTTTTTCCACTCACCCTCTTGTTTTTTCCAGATATAATCATACTGGTACATACCCACATTGGCCACATAGACGGTTTTCTCGTCTTTTGATAAAGCGATGCCAAAAGGATAACGGCCCACAGGACAAGAAGAAACTAATTTTTTCTCAATGACATCTACAATTAAAATTCTGAATCCTATCTGATCTACTGCAAAAAGATAACGACCATCTTTACTTAACACCATGTCACCAATGTATCCATGCAAATAATTAAACTTATTATTTTTAAAACTGCAGTCAATATCCCCTTTCGACTTTCCTGTATTTGCATCAAAAGAATAAATTTTATTAGCTTGTCCACCTGCAGCGTAAACGGTTTGGTTATCGGGCGAAATAGCAATACCCATGAAAACAGATTCCAGAACCCCTTTATCACTTTTTACGGTGGGTGGAATCTGAGTTATTTGAGGATTATCGGATAGTATGTTTTTTAAAATACTAATTGATATTGGGCTCGTTCCAGAATTGGCGGTGATAGCGATAGAGCCATCCATACTGAGGGTTAAACCGTAAGGATGAGGGGCGACTTGATGTACTTTCCCGGAAGGTGTGATAATTCGTCCATTTGGAATGATGGTTTTGCCCGTTTTATCTATATTTAGGTGCGCATCACCAGCGGGTGCAGAAATTATAAATGGTACAGATTGAGCATGTGTCAAAATGGGAATACACACTAAAAGAACAAGAAAAAATAGTTGTCGCATGTTGTTTTTCTTCAAATCTACTTAAAATTTTACCATCTTTATCTGCATTATTAGTACTATTTATAAAGCAAATGATTAATTAACATGACCTTTACATTAAACCGAACTAAAATTAAAATTTGCTGTATCAGCAGTTTGGAGGAAGCTTTTCTTGCCATAAAATATGGTGCTGATGCTCTTGGATTAGTTGGAAAAATGCCCAGCGGTCCTGGTGTAATAGGGGATGAACTCATCTCTTTAATATCCCGGGAAATTCCACCGCCCATTGCAACTTTCCTGCTTACTAGTGAAAGAAAAGCGTCAGCTATTATAGCTCATCATCAAAAGGTACATACAAATACGATACAAATAGTCGATTCCTTATTGGAAATGGACTACGCCCAGATTAGAGAGGCCATTCCAACAGTAAAATTAGTACAGGTTATACATGTTCTAAATGAAAAACAAATAGAGGAAGCGCTGGAGATTGAGCAATGTGTGGATGCTATTCTCCTGGATAGCGGAAATCCTAATCTGAAGGTTAAAATTTTAGGCGGAACGGGTAATAAACATGACTGGAAGTTAAGTAGAAAAATCAGGGAGGTGGTGAAAAAACCAGTTTTTTTGGCAGGTGGCATAAGTGCTCAAAATGTTAAACAAGCTATTGAGGAAGTCAATCCTTACGGCATAGATTTATGCGGTAGCGTAAGAACAAACGGACAGTTAGATGCCTCGAAGCTGGATATTTTTTTTAAGGCATTGCATTTTTCTTAAACAATTAAATGTTGAGAATGTTATGCTTAAAAAATAACCATGGACAGAAGAACTTTTATTCAAGAATTAAAATTACCCGTAATGGCCACTTGTGCCATTTGCTTAGGGTCATGTTCTAAAGACGATATTACTACGCCAGGTGGAGGTAATACGGGTGGTAACAATACAGGTGGAAACACCACAAATAGTTTTAAAGTCGATTTAACAAAAGAGCTTCAAGCCATTGGTTCTTTTATTTTTAACGATAAAATTATTGTAGTTCGTCTAGCCGCTGGAAGCGTCCCATCTTCTTTTGTTGCCTTGCAAAGAGCATGTACGCATCAAGGAACCGACGTTAATTGGAACGCATCTAAAAATGAATTCGTTTGTCCGAATCATGGCGCTCGTTTCAATACATCCGGACAAAATATTGGAGGTCAATCTACCAGCGCTTTACCTGTGTACGCCATCAGTATTTCAGGAACCACGCTATCTGTTGGATAATTACTCCTCTTTGTTTTTTTCCAGAAATTTTAAGAATGGCTTTGAACCGAGGACGTTAACTTCTCCTCTCAGGCCCTTCACAAATCGAGCTGGGGGTGCAAAACTTTGAACTTTAACCTTAAAATGAAATCTTCCTGTACCATACATTTC
>CAMDWC010000026.1 GCA_945878825.1 Haliscomenobacter hydrossis DSM 1100 | reverse complement strand
ATGGAAAGGTTTTGGCAAGAAATTTAGATCTTCTGATGTTAGATTCTTTTTTGGAAAAAAATGCCAAAAAAGAGACAAATTGAAAGGGGAATCACCTAATATATGACAATTTGTCGCAAATTAAAATATGGCAATATAATTGATATGTTTTATATCTATTAAAAAAAAAAGAGTATGAGTCAAAATTTTGATATTGAGAACGAGGAAGTTCCTGACAATAGTTCAGTACCACTAGAGGAAAATGATAATGATCAAACTCAAAATGAGGATGCCCCAAAGAGTATTGAAAAATTAGAAATTGAAAATCAGGAGCTTAAAGATAAATACTTAAGGCTTTTTGCTGAATTTGATAATTATAAAAAAAGAACGGTCAAAGAACGCCTCGATTTAATGCGGACCGCAGCGCAGGAGACAATCCTTTCCATTTTACCTGTTTTAGATGATTTCGACAGAGCTAAAAAGTTGGCTGACGAACCGGGGAGTACGGAAATTTTTAGTGATGGGGCTAATATTGTGTATCATAAGCTATATGCCGTTTTAAAAAATAAAGGACTGGAGCCTATGGATTCTCAACATCAGCCGTTTGATCCAGCGTTTCACGAGGCGCTGACTGAAATTCCAGCACCAACAGAGGAACTGAAAGGTAAAGTGGTCGATACTATAGAAAAGGGTTATAAACTAGGCGATAAAATTATCCGGTACGCCAAAGTCGTGGTTGGAAACTAATATCGGGCTTGATAATTTAATAAGAAGAACCATTAATTATGGCTAAAAGAGATTATTATGAGGTTTTGGGCGTTTCAAAAGCAACAGATGCCGTGGAACTCAAAAAAGCTTACCGTAAATTAGCTGTTCAATTTCATCCCGATAGGAATCCTGATGATAAGGCTGCAGAAGATAAGTTCAAAGAGGCAGCAGAAGCTTATGAGGTGCTCTCCGATCCCGATAAAAAGGCAAAGTACGATCGATATGGTCACGCAGGGGTGGACGGCCAGGGTGGTTTCTCTGGTGGAGGTATGACTATGGATGATATCTTTAGTCAGTTCGGTGATGTTTTTGGTGACTCTGGCTTTGGTTCCTTCTTTGGTGGTGGAGGTGGTGGTGCCGCTTCTGGAAGACAGCGGGGGCAAAAAGGTACTAACTTGCGCATTAAAGTGTCTTTAACCCTGGAGGAGATTGCTCACGGCGTTCACAAAAAAATAAAAGTCAAAAAAGAAGTTGCCTGCAATACTTGTAATGGTTCCGGAGCAAAAGATTCCAGTTCTGTAAAGTCTTGTAATACCTGCGGTGGAAATGGGGTGGTTCGTCAGGTAAGAAATACTTTCTTAGGTCAAATGCAAACTACGGTATCTTGCCCAACGTGCAATGGTTCCGGGAAAATAATTTCTTCTTTCTGTGGTGGCTGTAAAGGTTCAGGAACGTCTTATGGAGAAGAAACGATTGATATAGACATTCCAGCCGGGGTTGAATCGGGCATGCAGCTAAGCATGCGCACCAGAGGAAATGCAGGGCAAAAAGGCGGACCATCTGGTGATCTAATCATAAATATAGAGGAAAAAGAACACGAATTTTTACAAAGAGATGGGCAGAACATCCTTTTTGAGCAGTTTTTGAGTTTTGCAGATGCCTCCATTGGCACACAAGTCGAAGTGCCTACCTTAGATGGAAAAGTTAGAATTAAAATTCCACCCGGCACACAATCCGGAAAAATATTTCGTTTACAAGAAAAAGGGCTTCCAACCGTTCAAGGATATGGTAAGGGAGATCAACTGATTCATGTAAATGTTTGGACGCCTAAGAAGCTAACGCAGGAAGAACGTGATCTTCTTGAGAAAATGAGGTCAATGCCTAACTTTACGCCTTCTCCTCAGAAATCTGATCGCACATTATATGAAAAATTACGCGATTATTTTAAATAATGGATGGTATGGATATTCGTCTTTTTTTTCTTCTAATCTTAATATCTATCTTTTTTTCTTGTAGTAAGGAAAAAGTTATTCTTGAAAAAGAGATAGATATTAAAGAATCGATAGGATGGATGTTCAGTGATAGTCTTTCAGTGAATTTTTCAGTTTCGGATACTAACAGGCTGTATGCTATGCGCTTACTGCTAAATCATACGCCTGATTTTAATTTTGAAAATGTTTATACGCGTATTCATACCCTTTTCCCAGACGGGAAACTAAGCTCTCAACTCCTATCTCTGGCGTTGACTAATGAGACCGGAGCCTGGGTCGGTCAATGTAATAAGACAGTCTGTAAAGTTGAAATTGCGCTTCAGGAAAAAATTATATTTCCTGCAAAGGGTAGTTACAAAATAACCATTGCGCAGTTTATGCGAACCGATACCTTGTCAGGTATCGGGAATATCCGGTTCCAACTTTTAGATACTGGCGAAAGAAATCATTCAACGAAATAACTTACCAAAGTCATTATATTATATTGGCAATTCTTGGTTAGGTCTAATCATGCAATTACCAGCTTGTCCAAAATATACAACCTTATTGTCTAATAATTAGGTGATAAGACTTATCGACTTAAGTACATGTTCCTTTGGTTATTCAGCATGCGGAAAAAAGGATCACTCAAGTCTTTAATAAATCTAATTTCCTCTCCAGTAGATTTCATTTCAGGACCTAAGTTTTTGTCTACATTTGGGAATTTATCAAAAGAAAAGACAGGCACTTTTATAGCAAATCCGCGGGGTTGCGGTTTAATATCAAAATCTTTTAGTTTGTGTGTACCCAACATCACCTTAGTAGCAATTTGAAGATAAGGAACCTGATAGGCTTTTGCAATAAACGGGGTGGTTCTTGATGCACGCGGATTAGCCTCTATGACATATACTTTGTTATCTTTTATAGCAAATTGAACATTTATAAGCCCTTTAATATTTAGGGCAAACGCTAGTTTTTCTGTATATTCAACCATGGCTGTCACTGCTTCGACACTTAAACTGTAGGTGGGTAGAACGGCTGAAGAGTCTCCGGAATGGACCCCTGCGGGTTCGATGTGTTCCATAATACCCATAATATGAACTGTTTCTCCATCGCAAATGGCATCTACCTCAGCTTCTTTAGCTCTATCGAGGAAATGGTCAATAAGAATGGTATCGCCTGACAAGTTTTTAATAATATGGAGCATTTGGTCTTCCAGTTCCTGGTCATTGATAACAATGCGCATACTTTGACCGCCTAAAACGTAGGAAGGTCTAACCAGCACAGGATATCCTATCCTTTTAGCAATGTCGATTCCTTCATCTACCCCTTTTGCTGCGCCATATTCAGGATATGGAATCCCTAGTTTTTTTAATAAATCGGAAAAGGCTCCTCTGTCCTCAGCCAGATCCATATTGGGGTAGGAAGTACCAATGATAGGAATGCCTTTTGCATGGAAAGTTTTTGCTAGTTTCAGAGCGGTCTGACCGCCCAATTGGACAATAATTCCTTCCGGTTTTTCCAATTCAATGATCTCTTCCAGGTGTTCCCAAAATACGGGTTCAAAATATAGTTTATCGGCAATATCAAAGTCTGTAGAAACAGTTTCCGGATTACAATTCACCATAATCGATTCAAAGCCAGCATCTTTGATGGCAAGTAAACCGTGGACACAACAATAATCGAATTCAATGCCCTGGCCAATCCTGTTTGGTCCTGAACCGAGGACGATTATTTTCTTTTTATCACTGGGGATACTTTCATTTTCCTGATCGAAGGTAGAATAAAAGTAGGGTGTTTTAGCTTCAAATTCGGCAGCACAGGTATCTACCATTTTATAGGTTCTCCTGATATTTAATGATTTTCTATAGGCGCGAACATTTTCCTCTTCTTCGTGCATTAACCTGGCAATCTGGAGATCAGAATAACCTACTTCTTTTAACTCTCTTAAGAAAGAGGCGGGAACATCTTGAATGGTATGGTATTTTCCTAAGCTGCTTTCATATTTCAATAAGCGCTTGATCTGTTTTAAGAACCAAGGATCAATGCGTGTCAGGTTTTGAATAGTTTGAGTGGCAACGCCAAGTTTCATCGCATCTTTTAATCTGAAAAGACGGTCATCTGATACCTCTTCCATACGCTTCAAAACGTCGGCAATATTAGTCCATTCTTGATTATCGGCACCTAGGCCAATTTTTCCATTTTCTAACGATTGGCATGCCTTTTGAAGAGCCTCTAAAAAATTCCGTCCAATGCCCATTACCTCACCTACCGACTTCATTTGAATACCTAGATGGTGCTCTGCACCAGGGAATTTGTCAAAGTTCCAACGAGGTATTTTAACAATTACATAATCTAAGGTAGGTTCAAAAAAGGCAGAAGTTGTTTTTGTGATTTGATTTTTAAGCTCATCCAAATGGTAACCTAAAGCCAACTTAGTGGCAATTTTTGCAATGGGGTAACCTGTAGCTTTTGACGCCAATGCAGAGGAACGGGAAACTCTTGGATTTATCTCAATGACGATTAGTTTTTCAGTCATTGGATCTTGAGCAAATTGTATATTACAACCTCCTGAAAAATTACCCAGTGAACGCATGGACTGAATCGCTTCATTTCTCATTTGCTGATAGGCTGTATCTGAAAGCGTCATCGCGGGCGCCACCGTAATGGAGTCGCCAGTATGAATACCCATGGGGTCAAGATTTTCAACGGTACAGATGATAACGACATTATCATTTTTGTCACGTAATAACTCCAGTTCGAACTCCTTCCATCCTAAAACTGCTTTCTCAACGAGAACCTCGTGCGTCGGAGAAGCGTTTAAACCACGTCTTAGGGCGGCATCAAAGTCAATTTCCTTCATAATAATAGCTCCTCCCGTTCCTCCAAGGGTGTAAGAAGGTCTGATAACTAAGGGGAATCCTATTTTTTGAGCAGCTTCTTTGCCCTCGAGGAAAGAATTTGCAATAAATGAAGGCGCTACAGAGAGCCCAATATTTATCATGTGTTGACGAAAAGCTTCCCTGTTTTCAGTTAGTTCAATAGCCGCAACATCAACGCCAATCATTTTAACGCCATACTTTTTCCATATCCCCATCTTGTCAATCTCAATGGCAAGATTCAATGCAGTTTGACCGCCCATCGTTGGTAATACCGCATCAATATTCCTTTCTTCCAATATTTGAATGACACTTTCGGCGGTTAATGGCAGCAAATAGATATAGTCTGCCATTATATTATCCGTCATAATAGTAGCCGGATTGGAATTGATGAGACTCACTTCGATGCCTTCCTCGCGCAATGAACGCGCTGCTTGTGTCCCCGAGTAATCAAATTCGCAGGCTTGTCCTATAACTATAGGTCCGCTGCCGATAATTAATACGGAACGTATGGAAGAATCTTTAGGCATGGGTTGGTTGTTGTTAAATTGGCGCTAATATAAGATTTACAACTTGGAATTGAGGGATTTTATAGCGTTTTTTTACATGCTAATGAAAAAAATTTTATAGAACACAAATAATGAATTATAGTAAATCCAATATAATTGGTGGTGAATAGTGTTCTAAATTAATTAAAATTTTACTCTTACCTTCTTTTAAAGAATAAATCTTCTTTTTTATCAAGTTTAATTCTATATTTCCCCGTGAAAGATTATTTGTGAATCCTGCGGGAATAACGAACTCATTGTCCGGCTGAGGACCTTTTATTTCTAAATTTACGCCTTGTTGTTTCTCATCAATTAAAAGAATAACCAATGTCTCTTCGGATTGCAGTAATTGCTCGTCTTGCAAACTGAAGGTGAAGTCGTTCGAGGAGATTATCTTTTTATTGGTAATGACAAGATTGGGTTGCGTAAGGGACAAATTTACTTTTTGTAGCCCTTTGGGACAGTGAATCAAGTCAACCGTCATATCTTTTTGATAGGTGGCCAAAAATTCTCCGGCGTAAAATCTGGTAAACTCCGAGCGGGGCTTCTCTTGCAGCAAAATACGGTTGAAGGCGGGCACCGACTTCCAATCGGGCTTTCGTAAAAGGCTATCTGATAATTGCTCGCCAAATTCTACCTGAACCGTATAGTAACCCTCAGGATTTAAATAGCGCACGTAAACACTGCCAATAGCTGCAGGTTCAACCCTATTTTTAACTTCTTCTTTACAGGACAAAAGAAGGAACAGTAAGGCTACGGTAAGGATGAGGCTGCAGTGTTGTACTTTCATTTTTTTAAAAATATGACCAAATATAAGGCCAATTTGGCATACAATTAAATTTAAGTCCACGAACTGTAAAACAAATTCGATTTTTCCTTTTTTTAATTTTTTGTTATATTGTATTATGCTTTATAAACAGATTGCACAATGAAAAAAATAGATAGAAGAAAATTTATGACCACAGCAGCGGCAGCGGCTTCATTTATGATTATCCCCAGACATGTATTGGGCGGAAAGAGCTTTACCGCGCCGAGTGATAAAGTAAATGTAGGATTGGTAGGTGCCGGAGGAAAAGGGAAGGAAAATGTTCGGGATTTATTTAAATTAAATGACGTTCAAGTTACTTGTTTGGCTGATCCGGCAGAATATTGGGATTTAAACCGTTTTTATTATAAAACTACCGCAGGGTTGGGGCCAGTATCGGACATGGTGGAGAATCATTATAAGGAAAAATCAGGGTATTCAAAAGTAAACAGATACATTGATTTTAGGGAAATGTTGTCCAAAGAGACGTCTTTAGATGCTGTTCTTTGTGCTACGCCTGACCATCTACATGCCTACGTTTCTATGCTTTCCATGCAAGCAGGCAAGCACGTATATTGCGAAAAACCACTCACGCACAATATTCATGAGGCGCGCGAGGTTTCAAAAATGGCAAAAAAGACTGGCTTAGCCACTCAAATGGGTAACCAACTACATAGTTCGCCTGCCATTAGGAATGCAGTCGAATATCTACGTTCCGGAGTGATAGGAAAGGTAAGAGAGGTTCACTCCTGGGTGCCTGCCACGAGATGGACAAATAGTTTGAAAGAAATGCCCACTTCTACATCGCCTATGCCAAAAGGACTGAATTGGGATCTATGGGTTGGGCCCAGGTCAAACAGACCTTTTAATGAGTTATATGCACCGGTTACCTGGCGCGATTTTTGGGAATTTGGATTAGGCGCTTTGGGAGATTTTGGATGCCATGACCTCGATGCCGCCACCTGGGGCCTGGAACTAGGATTGCCTACCAAAATACAGGTTCATCCGGCGGGATTTAGTAATGCGGATATTATTCCCTACGGAGAAATTGGATATTTCAGTTTTCCCGACGGGAATAATGACAATGAGTTTATCGAGGTTACCTGGTATTCTGGGGGCTTATATCCTAAAAAACCTAAGCAACTTCCATCTGATGTGGTCTTTTCCAGAAGAGGAGCCATGTATATTGGAGAAAAGGGCGTCATGGTAACGGGAAATGGGGATACGCCTAAGGTTTTTTCAGACAAGACCCTGGTTCAGTCGGTGGAAACTACCTTTAAATTACCACCTACCGAGGGGCATCACCGGGACTGGATTAATGCAATTAAAGGAGGACCTGCGGCTAGTTCCAATTTTGAATATGGCGCTCATCTTACCGAAATCACCCTTTTAGGGGTACTTTCTCTTCGGTTGGGAGGCGCATTAATCGATTGGGATGCTAAAAATATGAAAGCCATTGGATTGCCAAAAGCAGATGAGTATATAAGGGAATCGGAGAGAAAAGGATGGGAATTACCAAAGGGGTAAATTATTAGAAATGTAATTTCCGTTCTTAAGAATAAGACGGGAAGGGATGAAAACATGTTTGATATTTAGAAGGTTTTGCCTTTTTTATGCTTCAGCCTGAAAATAGTTCAATCATTACCAATGATTCAGTGCGGCAGCCTGTCGCACTCAAAAAGAATAATGATATCCGTCCATCCAAGCACATCATTTATAAATTCTAAAAATCATTTGGGACTAACTCGGAGAGTTTATTGATGGTGTGATTCCCAATTTTGTTCAGGATACTGCCCAACCACTTATAAGTGGTTTCCAAACTATTTTTGACCATTACATTATGAGTATCAAAAAAGCTTAGAAAATATCCTTCGGAATCAATGTCGATATTAAAGTGCTATAGGTCTTAGATTTAAAAAAATCAAACTTTCACCTAAAATGTAGAAACATAAAAGGAGGCTATCTCTCCCTTTTGTCAGTTTAGATTTTTTCTGAAAAATGCAATGGTCTTCTCCCAGGCTTCTTTTGCTGCAGTTTCGTCGTAGCGAGGGGTAGTATTGTTATGGAATCCATGATTGACTCCTGGAAAGTTAATCATCTGGTAGTTTTTACCCTGGGCTTTTAAGGCTGATTCGTAGGCAGGCCAACCCGCATTCACCCGCGAATCCAGTTCTGCATAAATGACCAAGAGCGGTGCTTTAATCTGGGCTACATCAGCAGCTTCTGGCTGTCCTCCGTAATAAGGCACGGCCGCCTTCAAGTCAGGGATTCGGACGGCCATCATATTAGATATCCAACCGCCAAAGCAAAAACCGACCACGCCTACTTTCCCGTTGCAATTGGGATGGTTTTTCAGGAATTCATAGGCTGCAATAAAGTCTTCGAGCATTTCTTCGCGGGTACGTTTGGCCTGCATGGCTCTGCCTTCATCGTCATTGCCTGGGTAGCCACCCAAGGGAGTCAGGGCATCGGGAGCAAGGGAAATAAATCCATCTACGGCACATCTTCTGCCCACATCCTCAATGTAGGGGTTGAGCCCTCTGTTTTCGTGGACCACTACGATGCCGGGAAACTTTCCATTTCCGACAGGAGTGGAGAGTAGTCCTTTGATTTGTCCTCCACCTTTCGGGGAAGGATACATTATGTATTCAGAACCTTGAAGTCGCCCGTCGTCCGAAGATACTGTCTGGGTGCTGTGGTAATCTGGCGTCATACTGCTTAGCAAGGCCGCAACAGTAATGCCACCAACAGCATAGATGGATAACTTCTCGATGAAGGTTCGTCGGTCCAACTTGTTGTGGCAGTAGTAATCGTAGAGGTCAAAGGCCTCTTGCGGGATATCGGCTTTGTTGAGTTTTTCCATGGTCTGCTTGAATTGTAGGTTAAGGTAAGAATAAAATGGTTAAGAAGACGAAGGATCCATATTTTAATGGAGGAATTTATAAATATAGGGTATTGAACACCGACGCACATAACTAGAAAAATACAAGACAATAAATAGAAAAAATGAAATTTATATAATAATAAATTATTGATTTATAATTGTTTAGAAAAGGATGGGAATTACCAAAAGGATAGTAATTCCCATCCTTAATATTTAAGAAATCGAAGTTATATCAATGGGTAGTCTGCGAAGTCTAACGCCTGTAGCGGCAAATATGGCATTGCCTAAGGCGGGAGCGACTGGCGGAAGCCCAGGTTCACCGACACCACCCGGTTCAGCACCACTTTGAATGATGTGCACCTCCATTTCGGGAATTTCATTTATTCTTAAAATCTGATATTCGTGGTAGTTCGTCTGATCACATTTTCCGTTAGAAAAAGTAATGCCGTCTTTAATGGCAGCGGAAATACCCATGACAATATTTCCCTGGGTTTGGGCCACTACGTTGTCAGGATTAACATAATGTCCGCAATCGATCACCGACACGGCTTTTTCGATGATAATTCCTTTACCTGAGGTTGAAACAGTAATACAACAGGCACTGATACTTCCAAATGAAGCGAAAATAGCTAAACCTTTACCTTTTCCTGCGGGTAGCTCCTCTTTCCAATTCGCTTTTTCTGCCAATGTTTCCAACACTTTTCTGAATCGCTCATCTTTAAGTAAGGCAAGCCTGGCCTCCAGGGGATCCTTTCCGGCGAGGTGAGCTAATTCATCTATAAAACATTCCTGGCCCCAGCCGAAATTGGAGGCATAAACGGAACGCCACCAGACGATGGGGATATCCGTTTTTACGTGTGTCCAGCTTACTTTAGACACTGGAAATTGATATTGATTATTTTCAGTGCTGAGTTCTCCCGATAACCAGGGATCAGCTTCGTCAGGTTTCAGGCCATTAAATACCTGACCAACAATAGATTCTCCGATGGCATGATGGTGAAAACCTGTTAATTTGCCATTGGCAACCATACCTTGAACCCTGGACAACATGCCGGGTCGGTAAGGCCCCTGAGTGATATCGTCTTCTCTGGTCCAAAGAACTTTAACCGGTTTTTTTAGTTCTTTCGCTAAAAAACAAGCTTCACTGAGATAGTCGTGATAAGCTTTTCTTCCAAAAGAACCGCCGAGGAGCGGCACATGAAATTTAATTTTATCTTGCTCGATGCCTAAGAATCGGGCTGCATCTACCAATCCGCCATCTGGCCCTTGAACATGAGCCCAAATTTCGGCTGTACCATCTTCTTTGTAGTGCACCACAGCACATTCAGGTTCAATGGGCGCGTGCGCTAAGAAAGGGGTTTCATAAACGGCTTCGAGTTTAGCACTGGCGGTATTAAATTTTGCTAAAAAATCTCCCTTTTCCTCATGTCTGACCCCCTCTTTTTTAGCCGCTTCATAGGCTTTTTGGAAATAGGCATCGGTGGTTTGCGTTAAAGCTAATTGCCCGTCGTCCCATTTTACATTTAACAGAGACCTGCCTTTTTGGGCAGCCCACCATGTTGAGGCGACGACAGCTACTGCGTCAGATTGACGATGCGGCATAGTACGTTTACATCGGATAACTTTTTGAACCCCTTTAACCAGTAAAGATTGAGTATCGTCAACAGATATAATGGAGGCATGAATGGTTGGAGAATGCTGAATGCAAGCATACACCATACCGGGTACGTCGATATCTATTCCAAAAATAGCTTTTCCGGTAACTTTCGAGGGTATATCCAGTCGTTTATTATATTTCCCAAGAAGGGTAAAATCAGCGGGATCTTTTAGTTTAGGGTTTTTAGGAACGGGCAGTTTTGCCGCATCTTCGGCAAGTTCACCGTAAGAAAAAGATTTATCAGAATTTTTTAAATAAATAGTCGCGTCTTTGGCAAAGCAAAGATCAGTGGAGGTTGCCCAACGACTCGCAGCTACCTGAATAAGCATTTCTTTGGCTGCTGCCCCAGCTTTTCGGAGCGGATACCACAATCCCCTCACGGTGCTACTTCCACCTGATTGCTGGCTTCCGTATTTACGCTGCCCATCTGATTGGATAATAGTCACTTTTTCTAAAGACACCTCAAGTTCTTCTGCCAATAAAGATGGGGCCGCTTGCATTGAACCCTGCCCCATATCAGGACGAGGATTAATCAGCGTTATGCTTCCGTCGGTGCGGATAATAATAAAAGGATTGATTTCAAGATTTATAAATTCAGGAGGCAGGTTTTTTGAAATGGAAGACAAAGTTTCTCCTTTCAATTTTGGAAGACCCAAAACCAATCCTACCCCTGCTAAAGCACTTGTTTTAATAAATAACCGGCGAGATGTTGCGGAATATTTCATAGGTAAATGATTCTAATGGATACTAAATTATTTGTCATTTCTTACTGGCGAAGTGCCTGTTTTTAAAGCCACTGCTGCATTTTTAATGCCTTTTTGGATACGGTCATAGGTCCCACAACGACATAAATTGCCATTCATAGCCGTTTTTATTTCTTCATCAGTTGGTTGAGGATTATTTTTCAATAAAGCAACAGCCGACATGATTTGACCCGATTGGCAGTACCCACATTGTGGAACCTGTTCTTCCACCCATGATTCCTGAATGGCGTGCAGCGCTATTTCTCCAATCCCTTCAATCGTGGTTATCTTAGCTTTTCGAGATAACTCAGCAATGGGAATCTGGCAAGATCTTACTGGGATACCATCAATATGAATGGTGCAGGCACCGCATTGGGCAATTCCGCATCCATATTTGGTGCCTTTAAGTCCTAAAACATCTCTGATAACCCAAAGTAAAGGCATATCTGCTTCTACCTCAGCAGTCATTTTTTTGCCGTTTATCTGTAATTGATATGCTGCCATTTATTTATATTTTAGAGTACAAAGTAAAAATAATATAGTATTGCCTGCATATTAATTTTAGATTATTTTATTCGTAATAATTATGTTATATTTGCAAAATATCGGCTGCTAAAGCTTTTTCGAATACCCATGAACACTAAAACAATTGCTGATCTTATTGATCATACCCTATTGAAGCAAAATACAACAGATTTTGAAATAATTCAACTGTGTAAGGAAGCCATAAATTATAATTTTGCTTCTGTTTGTATTCCCCCTTATTATGTTAGAGAGGCGAGTAATGCTTTAGAATCTCAAAAGGGAAACGTCAAAGTTTCTACGGTAGTGGGTTTTCCTTTGGGCTATAGTTCTGTACTGGCAAAAGTGGAGGAGATAAAAAGAGCTATTCATGAAGGAGCCGATGAAATTGATGCGGTTCTAAATATTTGTGCCATAAAAAACGAGGATTGGGGATTTGTGAGAAATGAAATTGATTCGCTTGTTTTGGGTACCCACATGAAAGGAAAGATGATTAAATTAATTCTGGAAACCGCACAGTTAACAAATGCAGAAATAGAAAAAATATGCACTATTGCATTGGATTTTAAACCTAATTTTCTTAAAACTTCATCTGGATTCAATGGAGGGGCTACCCTGGAAACTGTTCAAACCATGTTGTCAGTCGTTGGGAATAATATAAATATTAAAGCTTCAGGAGGAATAAGAGATTTGGCCACATTAATGCAGTTCAAAGAACTTGGCGTAAAAAGAATAGGTACTTCTGCCGGAGTATCTATTATGGAAGAACTTTCCCGGCTTTCCTAATCAGGAATCAGTTTCCCGCTTTCACCATTATCTTTGTTAAAGCCTGCCCTTTTTTGGGCTGAACTTTTAAAAAGTAAATATTCGGAGGAAGAAAGGAAACGTCATATTTATTATCATCTTTTGCTTCCATCCGTCCCATTCGCTGGCCTAATGCATTGATAATGTCAATATGTGCGAGCTCCTCAAATGGATGATTTATTGTAACATAATCGATCACTGGATTAGGGGATAACCGGATGTCTTCGCTTTTATTCGCAATGCGTTGGCTCGACGTACTTAATCCATTAATGGTAAGGTCAAATTCCATGGTGGTAAGAAGTGAATCAGGTTTCTTTAAGCTGAATAAATCAATATAAATACTGCCTTTTCCTGCTTTTGACACCGGAAAAACATGTAAAATAAATTCTCTTTCTTCTCCGGGTTTTAAGGTAACAGGTATATTTATACGACGCGCACTGTCAATATTTGTGCTCACAAAGTCTTCGAAACAAGTGATTCCATCGCACACTTGTGATATCCAGCCAACAGGTAATGCTGGTTGTCTCCGTTTCCATTTTAATGATATAGAATCATTTGATGTATTTTTTACTTTCGTATAAATTACAATGTCAAGAAATTTGTCCTTTAAATCGACAGAAATTACTTTTACTGTTTTTGCCGGATTCAATGAAATGATTCCAGCAGTTTGCCCCTGCAAATAATTTACTGAAAACAAAATCAGCAATAATTGTATTCTCGTTAGCATTCTTTTATATTTTACGGTTCAAAGATAAGTCCTCCTGAATGGAAAGACAATATTTTAAAGAATTTGAAGTGAATTTTTGAAAAAAAAGGAAGATGCATATCGTAATCATAGGTTTCGGAATAAGTGGTGTGTCGGTGGCAAAAACTTTAAGAGAACAGTCAAACGCAGATATTACCATCGTCACTTCTGAAAACAGGTCTTTTTTTTCACGACCAGCACTAATGTATGTTTATCTCGGTAAAATGAGATTCCAGGATATTTTACCCATGCCCTCAGATTATTGGGAGAAGAACAATATAAAGGTCGTTCTCGCAGCAATTAAGGCCATTGATATTGATAAACAACAGGTTATGTTGGATAATGGAAGCTTTCTCTCTTATGAAAAACTCGTTATAGCAACAGGTTCTGTTCCCCGTTCTCTTGGGCTAAATGAGCAGAATATAGTTGGAGTTCAAAGTTTTTATAGTTTACAGGATTTACTTTTACTCCAAAAATCAGCTAAAAGTATTCGGCACGCCGCTATTATTGGTGGCGGTTTAATTGGTGTCGAATTGGCAGAAATGTTTTTGTCAACAGGTATTTCTTTTACCTTTTGGGTCAGAGAAAAATGGTTTGGATCTAATTTTTTGCCGGAAGAAGAGGCTCAATTAGTAACTAATTATCTTAAAAGTAAAAAGATAGATATTAGATTTGAAAGGGAAATCACCCATTTTGATGCCAATGAATTAGGACAGGTTACCTCCTTGCATTCTCAGATTGGTGAAAGAGTGGACACCGATTATGTCTGCGTTTGTATAGGGGTTAAACCTAATATTGATTGCCTGGAAAATACAAATATTCATACCAATCATGGGGTTTTAGTGAATACCTGTTTGCAAACAAATATTCCTTCTATTTATGCAGCCGGTGATTGTGTTGAAAACGCCGAGCCTTCTTTTGGCAGGAAATCAGTGGAAACGCTTTGGTACACCGGAAAACGGATGGGCGAATATGTAGGAAGAAATATTTTACTCGATCATCCTCAACGGTATCATCAAGGGATTTTCTTCAATTCTGCCAAATTTTTTGATCTGGAATATCAGATTTATGGGCATGTTCCAGTGTCACCAGAGGAAATTTATGGGTCTGTTTTTTGGAAACATCCTCAAAATGATAAATCAATCCGTTTAGTTTATGATGCTCTTAGTGATGAATTTTTAGGATGCTGTGTTCTGGGTATTCGGTTCAGGCAAGAAGTTTGTGAAAAATGGATAGCCGAAAAATGGAAAATTACCGAGGTGTTACCCGCATTGGCAACAGCTAATTTCGATTCGGAATTTTCATCCAGGTTTGAAATGGAATTACTAAACATATATAATAATAAAATAATATGACAAGTATATTAAAGTGGAGCCAATGGATGCTTAGCCTTGAGGTCAAGAATGAGAAAGGGGTATGGTTTAGTAGTTTATCAAACAGAGGCATCGTAGGTTGGTTACTGGCTTTGTTTCTTTCTTTTGGGTACATTACGTTGTATTTTTTTCCTGAATGGCTGGGTCTTGGACAAAAAGGAATGCCAAATACTGGATTTATCGCCTGGTTTGATCAGATAAGTATATTTTTTAACGGGTCTGTAGCATCTCAATGGTTTGTTTATGGATTTTTATACACTTTGATTATTTTATTGATGGGAATAAAATTTATCATTAAGTATAAAAATAATAATTACCAGGTTATTAGAACCTTGTCCCTTCTGTTTTTCCAATTGTGCTTTGCTTTTATTATTCCCGAAATAATGGCTTCTTTGAATCAACCTGCTATGGATTTAAAGAATATGTGGCCTTTAAATTATTATTTCTTTTTTGACTGGAACATTAAGAAACTGCTAAGCTCTGGCTACTTCGGCTTGTTTTTAATGTTTTGGGGATTAGCCCTTACCTTTATTATTTCCCCTGTGTTGACCTATTTTTATGGAAAAAGGTGGTATTGCTCTTGGGTTTGTGGATGTGGCGGCTTAGCAGAAACGGCGGGAGATCCATTTCGACATTTATCCGATAATTCAGAGACTGCCTGGAAATGGGAGCGACGCATCATTTATCCCGTTTTATTTATTGTGTGCTTAATGACATTGGCCATTTTAGATAGCTTTTTTAGAAAAAATCCTGCAACTTATTTGATTACTTTCTCGCATTTTAAAATAATAATCCTTCTTCTTTTAGCTGGTATAATTGCTCTTGCCTTTTGGAAAAAGGGCTGGTTGAAAGGAATTTCAACATTCGGTAAATGGACGATTATCTCTTTGGGTGTCGTGCTGTTTATGGGTATCATTTTTTCATGGTCATATAATAAGCCAGTCCTTTGGATTAATGCCTTGAAATTAAGAGAATGGTATGGATTTTATGTCGGGGCTATTTTTTCAGGCATAATAGGCGTTGGTTTTTATCCTCTGATGGGAAGTAGAGTTTGGTGCCGGTTCGGTTGCCCAATGGCCGCTATACTGGGTATTCAACAGCGGTTTTTCAGTCGCTTCCGCATTACCGTAAATGGTGGCCAATGTATCTCCTGTGGAAATTGTTCAACCTATTGTGAAATGGGTATTGATGTCAGGGCTTATGCTCAAAAAGGCGAAAATATAGTGCGTTCATCCTGTGTAGGGTGTGGAATATGTGCCGAAGTTTGTCCAAGAGGGGTTTTAAAACTTGAAAATGGCCCTTTATTCGTTGAAGATGGTAAAATTAAATTTTAGTTCCAAATGATTTTTTTTGTGCGTATCCATTGGAAACTTACGTACCAATAATAAAGGAAAAATAGGAAATCCATAACTATTGCCTTAGTTATTAAGTCTTTGCATTCCATCTTTCTCATGAGCAAGATCAAGTTTGGCAAAAATATCGCCATGCGAAAAATGAAAAGGTATATAGCCACCTGGGTGTTGTAAAATACCAGAAAAAATAAAAAGGGGTAAAAAATGGCTTGACTTATGGCCAACAGGCTCAATAGCCATTGATGATTCGGTTTATAATAAGCCGACGAAGAGATATGTCTTGTTTTTTGCTTAATAAAATCGGGCAAAGTCGCTTTAGGCAGTGACATGACTATGGCTTTTTCTGTAAACTGAAGAGCAGTATTTTGGCTGGTGGCCATTGTATTGACAACCAGATCGTCGTCGCCAAACGATATTTTTTCAAATTTTTCTTTGTCTACTTTTTCCAGAAACCTACTTTTCCGATAGGCCATATTTCTTCCTACGCCCATGTAGGGCATACCTATTTGGGTGAAAGTGCCATAAATTACAGCCGTCATAAAGGTTTCATATCGAATGAAATCATTTAAATATCCATTTTCCAGTTGATAGGGACTATAGCCGAGTATGATATCCGTTTTGTCATTGCATTTGGCCGCTAATGAACGCAACCACTGATTATTTTTTGGATAACAATCGGCATCAGTGAAAACGAGCCACTCATATTTTGCATTTTTTATACCTTCCTGTAATGCCTGTTTTTTTCCTTCTCTATCTTTATTTTTTATATTTATGACCCTAAGATTGTCGTATTGAACCATAAAATGGTCTAAAACTTCATAAGAATGGTCGGTTGAATCGTCATTTATTACTATTATCTCAAAATTAGGATAATCTTGATTTAAAATATGGGGTAAAAATGTCGATAAATTGTGCGCCTCATTTCGGGCAGAAAGGATAACGGTCAATGGCTCAAGCGTGGTTGTCCCATAAGTTTCTGACTCTTTTATACCTTTTCTTAAAAAGTAGGTCGAAAGCCAAAACAAGAGTTGTACGGTGCCAATAAATAATGAAATAAGGTAAATGAGATTCAATCCAGGGAAATTTTAATTTTTTCTGCTTCTTCATACCAGATTTCAACCACTTCATTAAATCTGCTTTCCAGGTGCCTCTTTATTTTTTTGTTAAAGTTCCTTTTCCATCGGTAGTAATAAACAAGGTCATGAATATTTTTTTCATATTTAAATAAAAACCAGGCACTTGGAGGTAGTAATAATACATTGATGAAGGCAAGGTTGAGTGAAATATATTTTGATGTTAAAAAAAATTGAAAACTATAAGCAATAGGAGCAAGGACAATGGCGGAAAGTATCTTGACTGTAGAGTTATATCCTACATATAGATTTAATTTTTTCTTAATCCAGCGGGGGATCCAAATCGCTATGAAATGATTTAAGAGAGAATAGGCATAAATGGGGAAACCAAGGAAAGCAAGTAAATTTTTTTCCTTCAACGGAAAGGTATTATTATATATCTGTGATTGTATTTTTAATGAAAGCTTGAATTCAGAAAGCAATTTGGTAAAACCTGTAAATGTTTTTTTCCATAATAGAAAGGAGATACCTCTGGAATCTTCCCATTTCCTGATATGCTCCAGCGTAGTTCGGTGCGTATCAAAAACTGTGGTTTCCTGTTGATTTATTTTTCCATAAAAAAGGGATTCAATATCCAGTAAGAGCGCTTCTTCATCCAGGTCTGTTGTATGAATCACTAAAGATTCAAGGACAGATTGTAGTTCTGCCGTTAAATCTTTTATGGTTGTTTGATTATTATTTTCATAATCAACGAGATAATGGCTAAATGGAATAGATTCGCCAACAATAACCTCTAAGTCAAAGCCATGCTTGTCATGTTTTTCATAATTCAGACCTATGGGCAAAATAAATACCTCCTTTCCCTTTGCATGTCCTGTTAAGGCTTGAAATCCGATACGGGCAAAACCTGTTTTTAATGGTCTGAGTACTCTTTCCATGTAACTAGTTCCTTCAACGGCAATATAAATATTTCCACCCGATGCAAGATGCTCACTACTTTGATCAAAAGCAGCAGAGTTATCATGCGTTTTGACGCCCGTATCTTCGAATCTTTTTATTTCAATACAATAGAGATATCTTAATATTTTGGCAATCAGTGGATTTTTAAAAAGACTGGCATTGGCAAGGAAAAAAATGGGTTCATTCAAATAAGCAGCAATAATTACCGGATCAATAAGCGTGTTAGGATGGTTGCTTACGACAATGGTAGGGCCTTTTAAATTAAAGTTTTCCCTGTTTTTGACATATACTTTCCTAAAATAAGTAAGTAGGACAAATTGGGCTAAAGAGCGAAGTATAAAATAAATGAAAGATTGTAGCCTGGACAAAATGATAATTATTGTGGTTAAAAATTAATTATTCGAAAAATGAGAATCATTTTTTAAAAAGTTGCCAAAAAAGTAGTAATTTTTGAGGTAACAAACGAATTAATTATGGTTTATAATGCAGAAAGGTTGTCGGTATTACTTTTTTTTCTTTTTTCTACGCTGATGATGGGGCAGAAAGCAATGGATGAATTACAACCAGGTCGGCATCAGAATTTATTATTTGAAGAGCTTGCAACTACCTGGGATGAAGGAATTCCACTTGGAAACGGTATGTTAGGTGCGCTTATTTGGGAAAAGGAAGGAAAGTTAAGGTTTTCATTGGATAGGGCCGATTTGTGGGATCTTCGACCTACAGCTAACCTCGATCATAAAAACTGGAATTTTAA
>CAMDWC010000025.1 GCA_945878825.1 Haliscomenobacter hydrossis DSM 1100 | reverse complement strand
GTATAAAAAGACCTGCAATCAAAAGCCATTTCCTATTGGGATTTTCTTTTTTGGAAACTGAAACATATTTGGGTTTTCCTAATATTAAATTGTCCAAATTAGAAATCTCATCATCATTTATATCTAAAAAATCAGTGTTTATAGAACCTTTTTGATAGGATATTTTACTGTTTTTTGTGCTTATTATTTCTTTGGGAATTAGCTTTTCGCCCAGATTTAAAAAAGATATAAGCTTTTCAGATGAATCTATACCGTAGCTTTCGTCTAAGGCTTCCTTAAAATGGGCAACACTTAATTTTCTGTTATTCAATAAAGAAAATAAATGATTGATGTCGTTATAAGGAATGACTAATTGTAGCTGAGATTTATTTTCCCTAATGGTTTTTTCTTTTTCTATAATATTTAATTCTAATTTTTGAGGAGTTAATTGAAAGGTAATGGGTTTATTAGCTACCATTAATTCGCCACTCCAAATTTTCTCTTGAGAAGCAAAGTATTTTTCGGAAATTTTAAACGCTTCATTTAAAACGTTTTCTTTCGTTACTTTAGTAACTGTGCCCGATTTTTGAAGAACTTCATTCAATACCATTTGTGAAAATATTAATTTTTTAAAATCAATATTTCCTGATTTGAACAGCTGATCTGTTTTGAAAGCCGAGGGATTATCAGCGTCTATTAAACTGACAAATAAATGATAATCAGCGAAAAGGGTATCTGTAATCTTTTCAAATTTATTTGTTTCTAGGTTCTTAAAGGATTTTTCAACAATAATTTTGTGGAACTCATTATCCATAAGTGACTCTAAAATGAATAGATAGAAATCTTCTATTTCTGTTTTAAAGGGTTGGGTAGTGTCTGAATCTACTATAAAAAGAATATTGCTTGATAACTTTTCCGCATTAAAAATATCCTCAGATTGTTCGAAGGCAATTTCTATTCTTGACCTTAAAAAATCTTCGATAAATTGAAAAATGATAGGCTGTAATTGAGCGATATTTTTTACGACGGGAAGATTTTTTACTTCTTTGAATTCTACTTCATGATGATAATAGTATAATTTTATCCTTTTAGTACTGTTACTAAAAGTTATAATTAATACATCGCCATTTAACAAAGAATTACTGCTATCCATATCTATGAATGATCTATATTAATTAAATTAACTGGGAGGTAATTAATAATAATCTTTTCAAATATAGATTAAATTAATATTTTACGCTAATAATCAGGGTTTTATTTTACCAAATACATCTGTTTTTATAATTTTATAGCCTGTTGGATCTGTTCCTAACAGGGCGTAACCAAAATCTTTTGAAATAATAAGATCTACTATTTTCTCATTGGGCTTTTCTGGCGGGAATGAATTCTCCCATAGAAGCTCTCCGGCAGCGTTCAATTTTATTAATCGATGATTATAGTTTTTATTGCTCGAAACATTTCCTTCCCTTTCTAATAAAATGATTTGCCCTTCCTTTTCGCAAAGAACTTTTATGCCTTTACTTAAGCCTGTATTAGATTCTTTTGTATATTCCCACTCTCTGTCACCGTTTAAACTATATGAGGTGACTGAGGTTTTATAACCTTTCAAGGTTTTCTGTGCAGCAGTAATAAAAATGGATTTTCCGTTGCCCGCTATTCCTCCTTCTTTCGAAAGATAAACATTTTGTAAAGTTTTTGACAAGGTTAGCGTTCCACTATTTGTAAATCTAAGTAAAAGGGCATTTCCGTTGGGCCTGGCTGTTAATAAATAATAGTTTCCATTGTCCATTAAATAAACTCCAAAGGGTTGAAGATTAGTTTCATACGTATGTATCCAATCTGAAGCACCTCCTGCCTTTAAAGAACTTAGGAATAATCGGCTATCCTGTGTTGATTGCTTTATAGTTCCGGCTATAATCCAGTTACCATCTTTTGTTGTGGTACAATGAAATCCTTCAGAACTTTCAATAAGTGGAAATTTTTTTGATAAATCTCCACTAACTATGGATTGTAATGAAGGAGAAAGCCCGTCAGAATATTGCAGAAGGGTAATGCCTTCTTTTCGTTGTATTAAGGTGCCGAAAGCATTTTGTCCTATGCCATTTTGTATATCAACGGCTTTTCCTATACCTGGAGAAATAGCTAGATTGGCAGATTTACCGTCGGCACTTACTTGTAAAAGATTTATTTCCTGCTTAGTATTTGTTCCAATAATTCTAAATGTTCCGTCTGTAATTTGTATGAACTGGTGAACTAATTGTGTGTCAATGGAGGGTGAAACAGGGTAATCTTGAGAAAATGTATTCAATGGAAATTTTTCTAAATCCCACTTTACACAAGACGGTAGGCATATTCCAATCAGCAGGATTATTAGAGGTACCTTTTTCATGAATTAGAATTTTATTCTGTAACCTGCCACGGGTTGATTTACAAATGGGTAGAGACTATTTTTATGGTAGCCTAATGCTGGCGATGGCACGGTATTCATGAATAACTCCCGGCTGGTTTTCCTCGCTTTTTTATCTTTAAAAAAAAGTCCAGCATCATTTATTATCCAAATTCCTAAGCTTGCGGCAGCACTTATCAAACTTCGATGATGCCATTTGTTTGCATTAAGATAGGCTGTTTCGTTTTCAGTGATTGAAAAAGTATTTTTATGAATGATATAATCAATAGATGATTGCTTTTTGCTTACTGCTGCGAAAAAACCACTTCCCAGCCATACGCCCGTTACAATAGGCCAAATGGGAATTTTAGGTTTATTCTCTTTCATAGACTGAAAATGTCTAATACCGAAGCCGGGCATTAAATAGGTGAATGGCGAAAGAGGTTTATATGCTTTGGGTGGTGTAGCCGACTTTAATGTCAGATCATTCCTTGTGGAATCAATTAGAGCGATATCAGAAGTTAAGATTGAAATATCTGGCAAGGTACAAGCTACTTCGGGTAAATTTTCACATAAATTTTCGTCTGTAACCTTGCTTATTCTTATGAAGGCAACTTGCCAATAGAATTTATCCGGAGCACTTTGACTTAATTTAGGTTCGGGATCTAAAAAACAGCGTAGTTCAAAAAACATTTCTTTGCAAATTGTCTTTTCGATAGGTAATCCATTTTGAAGAAATCCAATACGTTCCCGAACGGGTAAAGATCCCCTATACACTTCGTACAAAAGGTTGTCCGGGTGTTTTTGTCCATTTGGAAGGTAAATGGGACTTGAAAAACCGGCTGAGCTAAAAACAACTGTTTTTCCGGACTCTATACTAGGTAATGCCCAGCAGATATTTATTCCTGTCTGCTCGTTAGGTTGCTCTATAAGCATATCCATATAAGCACCTAAATTTATATAATTTTCGTTAATCTGCCCACTTTCTTCTAAGGTCATACCATAATAAGGGGTACTTCCTGATACTTCTCCCCGAGCATCTTTAAAAAGGCTTAAAGCATGTCTTTTAGCTGCTTCTTTAAGACGTAAAATTTTATCATCATCACTGATTATTCTAAAACACTGGTGTAATTCCAGAGCCATTCCATAAGCTAAATTTCCGAAGTTTAGTTTCTTTTCATTCAAAGATACCTCAATTTCCTGCCTTTTTATACTCCAGGATTCTATCGTATGACCAACCGGAACATTGCTTGCTTTTGGTGCTTCAAAACTGAATTTATTCCCATTTTTATAAATTCCATCTTGGGCATTTAACGGTAAAGAACCAATCTTGACTATTAATATCCATGCCAGGAATAGTCTTATTAAGGTACTATTCATATAAAGTAATCTTTGATAATAATGAACTTTCAGTGGCAGTTTCCAACTGCCTTACGCCGTTTATTACCGATAAGTCTATGAAACCTTTTTCTTTGTTTTGCTCAGTTCTCACTAAAAAATAATCTATGAACGAATCGACATCAGCAAATTTTCTGTTGCTTTTTCCTTGACTAGATTCATTTAGATCGATGAGCATAGCGTTGGATTTAAACAATTTTTTAAATTCATCAATGCTCTTGAGTAACCATTTTTCATCATCTGAATAAGCAGCTTTTTGAATAACATTTATTTTATTCAAAACATATTCTGATGAACAAAGAACTAATATTTCAATGCGATTACGCTGGGTTTTATCATCGTTGTAGGCTTCTATTTTGTATTGTCCTGGTTTTTGAAAAACATGAGATATTTTTTTGCCTGTGTTAGTGGTTCCATCTCCTAACTGCCAGGTTAACGGCGAGGTAGTGTTTACATAAAACGTTATTGGTTCACCTACTTCCAATCGGGATGATGAAACTAAAATGGAAAATCCGTTACCCGTTTTAACAGGGGAAACACGAGCTTCTCCACCTTTAAATACTAAATCATTTTTATTTTGAATGGGTATTATATTTTCTTTAATCACTTCCGATTTTGTCAACTCCACCTCATTTTTTACTTGTACAGGCGCAGTCTCTGAACCAACAATTTCAAGCATTGCAAACGGAGGAACCGATATATCCAGCTCATCTTGTTGGGGTGCTTTAGGTAAAGTTGCGTTTTCCCTGGTTTCACAAGCACTGAATATTGTTATACCCAATGCCAGAATATAGACCAATAAAAGGGGTTTATGGGGGGTTCTCATTTTAATATATTAATAATCAGTAATTTAAACTGTTTATTTTAAAAACAAAAATACGATTTTCCCGTTAAAAAAAGATTCATTTTTCATTTTTTTTCTTCAATATTTAAATATTATCTTAGGATACTCACTGAACCTGTAAAAATTTCCTTTTTTCCATTAACAAAGGTTACCACAGCTTGCCAAATATAAGCTCCCTGAGGAAGAATTTGACCAATATTATTCTTACTTCCATTCCAACTTTCTTCGGGTGCATCCAGTTTTAATTTATTTGAATACCACACTCGTTCTCCCCAGGGACTGTATATCTGTATTTCATAAGCGGCAAGGCCTATGCCCACCGGTTTGAATAACTGAATCTCTGGATTGTTTGCCGACGGTACTAAGGCGTTGGGTGCATGAAATGTGGTAATCCATTCAGGTTCAATAGATTTTGTGATGGTGTCCGAACAATAAAACCCATTTAAATAATCTGCATAAGCAATTAATTTTACTTCTATTTCTCTGTTTATATTGTACTCATGAATGGGAGATAAGTCTTCTGAGCTTATCCCGTCTCCAAAGTCCCATAAGTATCGGATTGAAAAATTAGATTTATTAGTAAATTGTACTTCTCCAATAATTCGTTCAATAAAATTCGTCCGGTAATCAAAATAGGCTTCAGGTGTAGGTAGTACGGTAATATTTTTAAGTAATGTTAACGTATCCTTGCATTTATCGTTTTGAGCGGTAATCAAAGTAATAGAAAAATCACCAATGCGAGAAATGTTTATCAATGGATTTGCTTGCTCGCTTACCAAGGTTGTATTTAAAAACCATTGAAACTGATTGGCGTTTTTGCTTTTATTGGTAATAAAAGGAGTTTTTCCTAAGCAAATCAAGGGCGACATAATATCAAAATCTGCAAAAGACTGCGTATTTACTTTAATTTTTCTATTTAGTGAGTCCTTACATCCAAAATTATTTTTTGCGATCAAGGTAAGATTGTTATCACCTTTTTTCTTGTCAGCAAATAGCTTGGGTTCAACGTCTGTATAAATATCGTCTTGCCATTTCCACTCAAATTGGATGGAACCGAGCGATTTATTATTGAGTCCCTCTAACATTGAAAATTCGCAAACTTCGTCCTTCGAAAGGGTGAAATTAGCCGTTGGTTTGGGATAAACAGAAATTTCTATGGCTCGTCCTTCTTCCTTGCAGCCAAATTTGTTGGTAGCTGACATTTTGACTGTTGCTTGACCACTTTTATTAAAAATATAGATTGGATTTAATTCATTCAGGGTGGGGGAATCTTCAAAATGCCATAAATAAGTTGATCCTAATTCTACCTGATGTTTAAACTGAACCGATAAGGGTGGACATCCAGCCATTTTATCAGGAGTGAAAGTTACGTCGGGTAGAGGGTGAATGGTAATGATTTTGTCTATCGTTGTTTTGCAAGCATTGATGGCTGAGGTAACTGTTAGTTTACTTAAATAGGTGCCTGGTAACTTGTAGGTATGCAGCGAATTAATATTATTCGAGGTAGTTCCATCACCGTGTTGCCACAAAATATTGGATACATTATTCAAATCATTTACCGAAAAAGAGCTGGGTATTGTCTCATTAAGACAGTAATTGTTTTTATTTATAGGTGTAACTATTGGTGCAGGCCAAACGTTAATCTTCGTTTGTAAGGTGTCTGTGCCACATTTAGTAGCACCCAATAGCAAATTATATGCACCAGAAGCTGTTAAAATTGGATTAAAAGTTTTCTGATTTCCTGAAATAATGTTTCCGTCAGGGGAGCTCAATTGCCAGTTAAGCGCAGCGCCTGCGGAAGAAAAACTATTGGCAGTAAGTTGAAAAGGAGGACATCCTTTCAATGATTCAATTTCAAAAAAGGCTTCTGTATCCCTTTTGTAAACCGAAATTGTTTTTTCCAAACTATCTTTTCCACAAGCATTTTCTGTCCTTAAGGTAACTTTATATTCTTTATAATCTGTTCCATCAAGATAGTATAATTGTTCTTCCGCTAATGAATCAAAGCTTAGATTTCCATTGCCATAATCCCAGGTAAATTGTAATGGTCCACCTTCACTTACATTGGCCGTCTTAACGGACAGAGGGGAACAACCTTCTAATGGAAAGGTACCAAAAATGGCTTTTGGAAGGGGATGGATAATAATTTCCTTGACATCTTTAATTTCAGCGCAACTATTTTTAGCAATGGCCACAATTTTATAGGTCGTATCTTTTCTCGTACCTTCAAGTTTCCATGTTGGAGGTTCGGTACTTAAAATAGTATCTTTTCCATTAATCCATGTGACGGATAAATTATCTCCCGAGGATATTTTATTTATTGAAACGGTGTAGGGAGCGCACGATTCATCGTCTGAAAGAGTAATGCTTATGTTGGCTGGGGTTGAAACTTTGAAGGTTGATACCTTACTGGTTCGACAGTTTTTATCGTTTTTCACCTCTAACTTGAGGTTTTTAAGCCCCGGTTCTTTGAAAAGGAAGCTTGGATTTTTCTTGTCGCTGTTTTGATTTTCTTCTGTTGTCCAACCAAATTCAATGCCACCCACGCTTTTATTTTGCGGGCTAAATGCCGTATTTAAGCAAATATTATTGGGTACTATAAAGTCTGCGATGGGTGCAGCATTTAAAAAAATGATTTTAGTTGCACAAGCTTTACAAGCTTTAAAATTTGGATCACTCAGGCAGTAAATAAATTTATTTTCACCAGGTAATAAAATAGATGTTTTGACCAAAGCATCGGAGGTACCTGATAATCCCGGTCCGGTCCAGGTACCACCCAAGGGAAATCCTCCCGTTAGTAAAAATGGGGAGGCATCGGGACAAATTTCTAGGCGAGCTCCAGCTGAAATAGTTAATCCTGGATTTAGCAAATCAATGGTAACGCTTCCCTCTTGAAAACAAGAAGTTTGAGGTCTTAAAACATATTGGTAAATGTGCTTTCCCGAACTTGGAATGGATAAATCTACCAATCCTTTTTGAGCATTTACCCCTTTTCCTGTCCAGATGCCTCCAGTAATATTTGATGTAAGTTGGTATGACATAGCATCAATGCAAAGCGTAGTGTCTTTGGATAGAGAAAGAAGTGGCGTGTTTGTGGATTTGACAAAAATACTGTCCTTGACAGAGCATCCGTATCGGTCATATTGGACATATAATGTAGATATTTCATTTTGCGGAAGCAACGAGGTATTTAAGGAACCTTCCGATGAGTTGACCCCCTTTCCTCCCCAGGTGAATTTTCCATTCGTTGAATCAACTTTCAAATCTGTTTCTATCAATAAGTTTGAAACTTTGTTGCTGTTACAAAACAAAAGACTATCTGCTAAGGTCAAAATCGGAGGTTTATCTACCAGAATGATATCTCTTGCTGTAATGCGACAGCCATTCACTTTATCTAAGGTATAGGAAACGTTAAAGCGGCCTGGTCCGCTCAATACAGGAGAAAAAAGCCCGCTCACGGGATCTACTCCAATGCCGGAATATATTCCTCCGACCGGCTGACCAAGTAATAATTTTGGAGTATCGCCTAAACAAAATGAATCAATACTTAGCGAAATAGCTGGCGTAGCAATAATGGCTATTTTAAATGAATCAGAAGCACTGCAGCCGCCATTTCCTATTTGGTAGGTCAATGAAATGGAGGTGTTTTCAGGCAAATTCTTAGGGTAAAAGGTTCCATTTATTGGATCAATGATGCCCTGTCCTTTCCAGCGTCCACCTAAAGGACTTGCTTTGAGCGTCAGAGTGTCACCACCTGCACAAAATTGATTTGGATTTTCACTCAGGTTTATGATCGGGTTTTGAATGACGGTAATGGGTATCTGATGGGTCAGTGTGTTGCAGACTTCCGATTCAATTTTCACAGTAACCGTACCTGATTTGGTAAATGTCAGCGCATTGAAACGTTCAGAAAAATCTACGTTTCTATCTGCACCCACAAAAGTCCATGAAATTGATTTGATGTCACCACCGGAGGTAAATTTTAAATCTTTTTCTGTAATCACTGCTTTTTCACAAAAAATATCCGGAGTGTCTATTTGATAGGTTGGCGGAATAAAAACCTTGTATTTCAAACTACTTTTATCCATGCCGCAAACATTTTGTGAGGTATGAGTAATGGTGAAATCTCCTGTTTTTCTGGCGCTAATTTTTAAATCTTTGGAAGACAAGGTGTAAGTTGTATCTAAAAATTTCCAGGAAAAGGTATCTTTTGGTACGATTTCCCAACTTCCTATTCCCCATAAATCATCATTCATCTTCAGTTGAATAACGCCCGGGCCACAAAGTCCCTTGGATGGATTAACAGTAAATCCTGCCTTGGGAAAATCAACTACCCTGATAGATTTTGTTGTCTTATTAGACCCACATTCATTGTAAGCGGTTAAGGTAACGTGGTAAAAGCCAGTATTCGTGTAGGTATAGGTAGGATTCCTATCTGTGCTCGTTTTTCCGTCGCCAAATTCCCATAAAAACGTTTCTCCATGGCAACCATTTTCTTTGAAATTTATCGTTTTACCCAGACAATATTCGCTTTGAATATCAATATTTGCCTCCGGATTTAATTTGACATTTACATAGGTTTTTGTGGTACTACAACTTTTTTTTGTGCCACATTTTTTCTCACCAATATAACATATTTCTTGGGTAAAATTAGCCTCTGATTGACATCGTTTAAATTCTGGCGAATAAGTATAAACGTGTTTAATGTCATCATAATTTCGCACTGTATCTTTTTTACCATCGCCCCAATCAATATAGAAAACTTCAAAATCTTTAGTGGTACTTGTATTAGTCAATGTAACTGTTGCCCCTTCACAAAATACATTTGGGCCTTTTGGACTATAAGTAACAAAAACATCTGTACATTCGTTTTTATTACAAAGCGTACATTGAGCATTTATACTTAGTATATTGATATTTATAATAATATATATAAGTATATATTTATTGTATGTCGATAATTTCATATTTACCATATATTTTCATATAGTTTTCGTCGCCCACGACTAAAAGATGAACTGGGACATTGAACACCTGGATAAGCCATGGCATTGTCTTTACCAAGGATACCACATCCGGGACTTTTGCTGAAGTGAAAAGCCAGGTTAGCCTCAAGAAAGGGACCAATATTATTTCTAAGTCCAGTGATGGGTACATTATAGGTGAATCCAAGCTCTATTTTTTTATCTTTTAGCACGTTATGACCAAATCCAAGTTGGAGGGAAATCCACTGTGTATCATTATCTTGTTCAAAATTATAAATTTGTTGTACAAAAGTGCCAATAGAAAAATGTCGGTTTAACGAAAAATGAGAACCCATATTCCAATAGTGAAGATTACTCTGCATTTCGAACGACAGGTGTGGTTTTACACTGATAAATTGACCCAAATGATAATAAGGGATAAATTCAAATTGTACAAATCCATGTAACCGATAGGGCAGAGTGGTTTCCAACTGAAGAATGGACTCTGCCTGGCCCCAGTTTTTATCATTATTCAGCCCAATTAAATGATGCATGGCTAATCCCCATAAAACGGTAGATGATTTTTTATTTTCACTATTAAATAAAATACGATGGCTGAACCCAACGGCAGGGGTAAAAAACCATTTAGTTCTATTGTTTAATGGTGCAATAAATGAGCTTTGGTTTAGGTTTCCAAAAGCATCAAATGCACCATATTTGGGGTCAAGCTGGTCCGAAAAAACCAATTGATTAAAGTTTATAGCATTAAACTGCCAGGCGAGACCTATACCAAACCGTATGTTATGAACGGTACTTTTTCCGGTTTCAAATGGAGCAGTTCCCGCAATATTTCCGCCCAAACGCATAGTTTTATAAATACCGGAACCCTCCTCATTGTATTCTGCATGTAAATCATAATCAAAAATAGAGCAAGGGAGACTTTCTTCCATTTTGAACAACCCAGTTCTATAAGCATTTAGCTGTGGAGATTGCCATTGAGAAACAAATCTGCCTGAAATAGAAAAAGCTCCTCTAAAGCCTGAAAGGGAAGGATTGAAGGCAGCCTCATTTCCCAAAAAATTCGAATAAAGTCTATCCTGAGAAATAACATTTAAAACGAAGAACAAAAACACAAAGGTGATAAAAAATACCCTTAATTTTGTCCACTTATTTATTATTTTCATTTCCATAAATTATTATTCAAAAATGATGAAATTTAGATTAATTAATTCAAAAACGAAGTTCTTATTTGTTTTACTTATGTTATTTTTTGCCTTTTCAACCCAAAGTTGGTTCTTTTCACAAAGTAATGAATTTTTGCGAGTTATAGGAGTTAAAGACGGAGATACCGTTGTTTTACTAACAGCAGCTAAAACAGAAATAACGGTCCGTTTATCTGAAATCGATGCGCCTGAAAGGAAGCAAGCCTTTGGAACAGTTTCCCGTACTTTCCTTTCTAACCTTATTTTTGGAAAAGAAGTTAAGCTGGAAAAAATGGGTACTGATAGGTACGGTCGTACCTTGGGCTTTATTTATCTGCAAAATGGTACGAATGTCAATCTGGAAATGGTGAAAAATGGCATGGCCTGGCAATACGAAAAGTATTCAAAAAGTGCGGTATTGAAAAAAGCGCAGGCTTCTGCAAAATCAATGAGCATCGGCCTTTGGAGAGATCCATATCCTGTGCCACCATGGGAATTCAGACGTAAATAAATGCTTATTTTCCAAAAATATTTTGGTATTGCTCCAAAAAATGATGCTCAAAGTAGGTAAAGTTATTTTGTAGTTTTTCTAAAAGTGTTTTCCTTACTTCAACGCCTTTAATAAAGCTGTGGTTTATCGAATTGAAGGCGAATTCTTTGAAATCAGTATAGGTTAAACCTGGAAAATCAAGGGCTATCTGGATAAACTCTCCATTGTGATCAGTCCGTAATACTCCCGCATCGTCAGTGCAAATAACGATGGGTATTTTTGCTTTGTGATATAAATAAAGCGGATGGTTCTTGTGCGTGGAACCTAGTATGAAGCGGTTACTGAGGTAATTAATTTCAACAATCGTATTTTTAGCCTTCATTCTTTCGATGAGGGTTAATACATCATGTTCGTATGCCAAAGCCGTTCCGTGGCCAATTCTTTTAGCGCCAGCAATGTCAACGGCTTCATGTATGTGAAAATGCAGGTTTTCAGGTGAAACAAGACCCTCTGCCAATTCGCCGGCATGCAAACTTACAGACACATTAGGCCATGTTTTAGCACAATATTGAAACATTCTCATGTGTAATCGATAATCCCGAAGGGCTATCGGATGATGTTCAGGGGCTACCATGTTTATGCCAACCAGTAAAGTATCCTCTTTTGCCGCTTCAAATGAGTTTATTATTTGCGAAAATACCTGAATGGGCGGTAATGTTCTTAATACGTAGGTTTGGTAGCGAAGTGTAAATAATGAGTCGTCTATTTTTAATCGTATATGCTCTTTTTCAAGTTCCTTTAGATATTTTTCCAGGCAAAGTTTGTTGCTTTTGTTGAGTAAGCTATTTTTTAATGTATTAAATAAATTAAATAATTTTGTGGTGTCATTTGAAGCTTGATAGATTAGTAATGAATCATTTAAATGATTAAAAACCTCAGGTAATTTACTGCAAGGTATGGTTTCAAGCATGGTTTCAATATATGAAACTTTCTGATGTATAGCATTTTGTTTAATCCACAATAATCCTGACCCATCCGATATTTGGTTTTTTGATGAACCGAACCTGTTAAATGTTTCAAAAAAATCATCATAAGAGGTGATTCCGTCTGATCGCGAATAATCTTTTGAAGAAAAGTGTTTCAGTAATATTTGTTGAAAGTTATATTCCCCTAATTCTTTTTCCAGCGTCAGAAATTTTTTCCATTCCTTATCCATCAAAGTACCCGATGAATCAAAAGTTATTTCTAACGTCACCTCGTTTATCCAGGCATTGGCCGATTTTGCTGTTTCAATGTATTTTTCAGCATAAATTGATCCAGAATAATGATGATGCAAATCGCCCCCTTTTGGCATGGCACTAAAAAATATTCTTAATGCTGCTTCATTTGTTCTCAAATGGTTAAATAAACTATCTAAACTAGAAGCATTAGATTGAGAAATTAATAAACCAGGGAATGATAGTACTAAAAAAAATAAAATATTGGAGTGGACATTTTTCATAGCGACAATTTCATCCTAATACTACAATATAAATAGTAAATTTGTTAACCTAAATTAATTATTATGTCTCAACAAATTGTTCGCATGCAAGACGCTTCTATATTTCAGGAAGATAAATTGATTTTGCAACAAGTTAATGTAAGAATACATGCCGGTGAGTTTACTTATTTAATTGGTAAAACAGGCAGTGGAAAATCCAGTTTATTGAAGGTGTTATATGCAGCATTGTCCCTTAAAAAAGGTATGGGCGAAGTGGCAGGTTTCGACCTTACAAAATTAAACAGAAAAACGATTCCCCAACTGAGGAAAAAATTAGGTATTGTTTTTCAAGATTTTAATCTTCTTACAGACAGAAATGTGGAAGAAAATCTTCATTTTGTGCTTCAAGCGACAGGCTGGAACGATAAGGTGCAGAGAACCCATCGGATAAATACCGTTTTGGAACAAGTAGGTTTGACGGGCATGTTAAAATCAATGCCGCACCAACTTTCCGGAGGGGAACAACAAAGGGTAGTCATTGCCCGCGCGCTGGTAAATAGTCCTGAAATTATTTTAGCTGACGAGCCAACAGGAAATCTGGACCCTGATACTTCCGATGATATTCTAATCTTATTGAGGGAGATTTCCAAAAAAAATAATACAGCCGTTTTGTTTGCTACCCATGATTATAGAATTCTGGAAACTTTTCCAGCCAGAATTATTCGATGCGTGAATGGGAGAATTTATGACGATCAGGAATTAGCGGTACAATAAAAAATTAACAACTATTATTTTAGCAGGTTAAAGTTCTCCTTTAGCCTTCATTAGCGCTAGTTTATATATGCCAATGATAGTTATGGCATCTGTTATTTCGCCGTCTTCAATTTTGTTTAAGGCTTCCTCTAGGGTCACTTTTTTGACACTTAAATTTTCTGTTTCCTCCGGATTTGATTCGCCCGATATGAGTTGCCTTGCTAAAAACAACTGACCCACTTCGTCAGTAACTGAGTTCGATAAATGAAAGGTACAAAGGGGCGTCCATTCTTTAGCCTCAA
This sequence comes from Haliscomenobacter hydrossis DSM 1100, assembly GCA_945878825.1. Lineage (GTDB taxonomy): Bacteria > Bacteroidota > Bacteroidia > Chitinophagales > Saprospiraceae > BJGN01. The sequence continues at coordinate 6,146 of CAMDWC010000025.1, read as the reverse complement.
GGCCCGTTTCTTCCTTTAATTCACGTTTGGCCGTCGTTAGATTATCTTCTCCTATGGGACAACCTCCTTCTGGAATTTCCCAACAATAGGCATTTAAAGGATAGCGGTTTTGACCTACTAAAACGATATTTAAATCTTCATCTACTGCCAGTATGCCAATAGCTTTATTATGAAAATGAACCACGCCATATATTCCTTTATTTCCTGATGGATTTATTACCTCATGGTGACTTACCTCAATCCAGGCATTGTCGTACACTTCTTTTTTAGAAATGGTTTTCCAATCTGTCATAGTGTCAATTATAGCCTTTGATTTTATAGGTTATCACCCCAATCCATTCGTGAATGAGTGCCTCCCAGGCAAATAGTTTTGAGGAGGAGGGTTCGAATAATAATTTAAACAGATTATCATGCTTTTGCCTATAGTAATCCGTTGGGAAAATGGTGGTTTTTAATCCCGCCTTATCGTAACAAGCTTTTGATCTTGGCATGTGTAACGCACTGGTAACTAGTAAGCAAGTGGCATTTTTTTGAAGAGAATCTACTAATTGTTTTGAAAAAATGGCATTTTCCCAGGTATTTCTGGATTTATTCTCTACAATGAAGGCACTATCTGGCAGACCTAAGGTTTTTAAAAATGGAGCAACGTATTCCGCTTCCCCATATTTGTCCCCCAATAATTTGCCTGAACCACCAGTGAGGATAATTTTTTTACCAATGCCTTTTTTATACAAATTTAAAGCGGTAATAAGTCGATTACCTCCTTTTAGTCCTAATTGAAATTCCGATTTACCCATGGCCGTTTGGAAATCACTATATCCACCTAGTAATATGATAAAATCATATTCTTTTTCTAAATTTTTTATGGCGACAGGTTCAGGTTCCCACCAATTAACAACGCCTTGAAAAACAGCGCCATTGGTTAACAGGATGAGCAAAATCAACCCCGATAAGAAAAAAGATTTCTTACGTTTTTCATTTTTAAAGAAAAATGAAAGTAAAAAGGTAGCTATAATCCAAACAATGGGTTTAATGCAAAAGGCAAAAATTTTGGATAGAATAAAAAACATAAGGTTGATATTAAATTATTGTAAAAATGTAGGCCAGCTAGGTCCTTCCAAAAGTTTGGCAATGAAGTATTGAATAAATTCAGGTTTTAAAATACTCGCGGATATAAAGGCAAAAGCCAGGCCAAAAGTAGCTCCCCAAAAATGGGCATTATGTCCAATATTGTCACCTCCTTTTTTGTCCATATAGGAGGAATAGTACAAATATGCAATGCCTAAGAATAAAGCGGGGAGGGGTGGAAAAAGAAACCAATTCCAGGGATCTTGAACTATATAAACAAAAACTAAGGCTGAAGTGGCTCCACTGGCACCCAAAGATCCATAGGATGGATTATCCTGATGCTTGAAATAGTCAGGTATGCTGGAAAAAATCACCGCTCCAAGGAAAAATAAGACAAATACCAGGGAAGCATATTCGCTTCCAAAAAGATAGCTAAAAAATCTTTCTGCTACTTCGCCAAACTGATATAATACAAATAAATTGATTAGCAGATGATTCCAATCGGCGTGAATGAAAGCATGGGTGATAAATCGAACCCATTCTCCATTGTATTTTATGGCATAAGGGTGAAAGATTAACCTTGCTTTTACCTGATCTTTATTAAAACCTTGCCAGGAAATAAAACCAATGATGATTACCAGTAAAAGGGTCAGACTCAGATTCTCCATATTTTCTTACAAGATTTAGACATTGTGATAAGGTTCGTTATTCAATATAGTGAACCCTCGGTAGATTTGTTCTAAAAAAAATAACCTTACCATCTGATGTGAAAAGGTCATTTTGGATAATGAAATTTTAAGATTCGCCCGCTGCTGTAATTCCGTGGAAAATCCAAAAGATCCACCCACCAAAAATATAAGCTTTTTGTAAGATTTATTTAACTCTTTTTCAATAAATTGAGAAAATTGTACAGATGAAAATTCTTTTCCACCTTCATCGAGCAGTATTAAATAATCTTGAGGGATTAATTTTTGAAGTACTTTTTCTCCTTCTTTAAGAAGTCTGTCCCTGGCAGCATAGCTTCCCGCATCCTTTATATCAGGAATAATAACAGTTTCGAAGGGTACGTATTTCTTAATTCTTCCTGCAAAATCATCTAATCCTATTTGTAAATAGGCGGGGGACGTTTTTCCAATAAACCAGGCTTCTATTTTCACTAACTATTATGCAAAAGGTGGCTTTCCGATATACACACGTATTTCAGGACTTAACTTAATGCGAAGACGAAGATAAAAATCCTCAGGCATTTCTGGCTTAATTTTATGGTACATTTTAAAAGTTGACTTCAAGGTATTGTAAACCAACGCTAAACTTTTATTTTTTTCATTCAGCGAAATGAGTTCTTCCCATTTTTCTAAAGGGAAGTCAACACATTTTCCACTGAATTCTGCATCAATAGACGGATTTAAGGAAGCGCTAAATGAAAAACTATTTAACTGCAAGCCTGATTCCTCAATTTGTGGAATGATTTGAATCCAATCTTCAACCATTTTTTCATATTGATTTTTGGCGCTGGCTGAAATATTCTCTGCCTGGTTTTTTATATTGTTTTTAGCGTCATCTAAGAGATTTAAAATTTTGTCAATCATGGATATTGTTTTATTTTGAGAACATAAAAAACAAAAAATGGTTCCTTTACTAAGTATAAATTAAATTGGCGTGTCAATGACTAAACTTCCGTAGTTTAACTCTGCTTGAAGGAAAAACCCTCTGGACGTTCTATAATAACCCTTATACTCTTTTGTATATGATTCAACCCTTTTAAGATTATAATGTACTGGGTAGGGGAATTTAAATGAAGCATATTTACCAATGGTATAAAATTCAAAGGCATTGTCATTTGGCATTTTAAGGTTAAAGCCAGTATAACTGCCAAATAATCTTACCTTCTCTACCTGTTGGCCTAAGGATAGGGTATAGCCACCATATTTTGCATCAATATCTATGATTTCTATCCCCCCAATTTTATAAGTATCATACCCGGAATTAATTTTCAAAATGCTGGCATTTAATATATTCACATTAGAATATTTTGTAATTAAATCTGCCTTTTTGACTTCCTCTGCTTTTAGATTGCTATATTTAATATCAGCATTGAGGTTATTTACTTTTCCCATGTTGCCATTCCCATATCCAAGTAGAATGTTTGTATTGCCTTTGATGTCATTTAACGTAAAATTACCATACTTTATATCAATATTTGCATTGCCACCAATGGATTTGGCCGTTAAATTTCCATATTTAATGTTTACATCTACACTGTTTTCAAAAGGAAGCCATACCTCATAATTAATTCTGAATTCATTACTTGAAGACTTATCAATCATGGATGAAAGTAGATCTCTTAATGAGTTTATTCTATTATTATGATTTTGCGTATTAAATTGAAGGACAGTGGCCGCACTTACATTTGATGAACTATTGGAAAAATCAATTTTTATACCATCAAATAAATCATTTGCTGCATTTTTATTGGAAGCTTTTACTTCTATTTGAACTATTATTTTAACAGCGTCTTTATCCCAATTATTTAATACAACATGACCATATTTATTGGTTATACTTGTTTTTCCATTGGAGTTGATATTAAATTCCTCCGTGATTTTTTTGGTAAACGTTTCTTTCACTCCACCAGCTTCCATTAAAAAAGGTAATAGGGAGGTTGCGATAGATAGAACGATAACTTTAAATAGCTTTTTCATCTTGTTTTTGTGTTTTCGGCTCTAAACGATGAATAATTTTGTCAAGAATGTCAATTTTCGTTTTATATCCCCGCTTGAGCTGTTCTAAAATAAATTTTTCCTGACCCTTAGGAATGCGATCCAATTCCTTTTTTAACTCCTCCATGGATCTGTCCATTTGTTGTAAATCTGAAAAAATGCTTTCCTCTGCATTTAACTTCCTTAACTGAAATAGTTTTTCGTTAATGCTCTTTTGGGATACCATTTCAAAATCGGTAAATGGTTTCGCTGTTATTCCAATATTCCAAAGGGGCGATTCCTTTTTGTTTGCCAGGAGAAAGCCAATAGAACCTCCGATGACAAGTAATGTAAAACCTGCAGCAATACTTCTAAATAGGTTGGAACGATACCATACTGTGCGCATTGTATGGGCGTTAACCTGTTTGGAAATATTTTCCCAAATTTTTTCATTAGGAATTTTCACATCGAATAATTCCCTTTTTTCCTGAACAAATTTTTCTAAATCATCTATCTTATTCATTTTCTTAGGGTTTCTCTGATTTTTTGTTTTGCTCTGCTATACTGCGATTTTGAAGTGGCCACAGAAATATTCAAAATGTTTGCAATTTCTTCATGATCGTAACCTTCAAAAAGATAAAGATTACAAACCGTCTTATAACCCGTTGGCAATGCTGAAATAGCTTCGTTTATCATTGGAATCATGTTATGATTATATTCAAGCTGCTCATAATTACCTTCCTCATAGGGTATCTCAGAATGATGAGAATTTAAATCCTGAAATGCCAGGCTTTTTTCCCTCAACTTATTTAAACATTGATGAATGACAATTTTTTTTATCCAGGCTCCAATAGTGGCATCTCCTCGAAAGGATTCCATATTTTTGAAAATAAGGATAAACGCATTTTGTAATGCTTCTTCCGCATCCCTGCTGTCACTCAAAAATCGGAGACAGGTATTGTACATAGCTTTTGAAAAGGCATGATAAAGATCATATTGAGCCTTCTGATTACCTTGCAAACATTTTTTAACCAAGCTGTGAATGTCTTCTGTATTGGGTTGTTCCATTTTTTACCCTTGTTTCACTCTTAATGACTGAATAATTTTAAAATGGTTGCATTTATTCAATATTTGCATTAAACCTTTTTTAATGAACAATGTTCTAAAATAAAACAACGTTTACCATGGGGGTATCGGAAAGAAGAATTAGAGAACGATTAGATACCAGGCAATCTATTTTAGCCACAGCAAAAGAATTATTTCTGTTGAAGGGGTTTGAAGCTACTACCATTAGAAATATTGCTGAGAAAATTGAATATAGTCCATCTACCATTTACCAATATTTTAAGGACAAAAATGAAATATTTTATACCCTTCACACAGAATCTTTCTTAGAATTAATAAAGCAAATGAAGCGTTCGGAGTTGCATGAAAATCCATTGGAGCAACTCATAGCCCTTGGTAAAATATATGTTCAGTTTGCCGAAGATAATCCGGAATTGTATGACTTGATGTTTATTATGGAAGCTCCCATCGATTTTCTGAATCTTCTTGATGAAACTCAATGGATAGAAGGGAAAACTGCTTTTGATTATTTGAAGTCCGTCATTTCAGCTTGTATCGATAAGGGGCTAATAAAAGAAACGGATGTCGATTCCCTTGCTTATTTAATATGGAGCACCGTTCATGGTATGGTCACCCTTTCTTTAAGTAAAAGGGGATTAAGGATTGGTTTGTCGAATCCGGAAACTATTATTGACCGGACTTTTAACATTTTCAGTAAACTTCTTTTCAAATCCTAATGTCACATATTAATAAAATGAAGTATATATTTCGATTGATATTTGTATTAATTTTTCTGTTAAATGTTTCGATCGGTTACACTCAGAACTCCGTGCTCGATCAATATATAGCGGAGGCTATCCAACAGAATTTGGTGCTAAAACAGAAAAATATACCTCTAGCAAAAGGTAAACTGGCATTGAAAGAGGCAGAGAAAAGGTTTAAACCGACGGCTGACTTTTCATTTTCTTATACCTTGGCTCTTGGTGGTAGAACGATTGATTTGCCCATTGGCGATTTATTAAATCCTGTGTATAGCACACTTAATAAGATAACTCAAAGCGCTCAGTTTCCGCAAATTGAAAATGTTGAAAATCAACTTCTACCCAACGATTTTTACGATGGTAAAATCAGAATAAGCTATCCGATTTTAAATAAAGATCTACATCTCCAAAAGGACGTGAGAATGCAGGAGATTCTCTTGCAGGAAAATGAAATAGATATCTATAAAAAGGAATTAATTTTAGCGGTTAAACTTGCATACTATCAGTTTGGACTGGCTATTGAAAGCCAAAAGATTTTAATAAATTCAAAAAA
>CAMDWC010000024.1 GCA_945878825.1 Haliscomenobacter hydrossis DSM 1100 | reverse complement strand
TTTATCATTTTAATCTAAACATTTTAATTGACGGGAGAAAAAGTCTATATTGTACACAGGATATACTTCAAAACCGGCACTCCAATACATACGTATTTCTTCTAACTCTTGTTTCCGCAACAAATTAATCTGTTGATTATCCATTTTATAAATCATCCTGTAAGTTAAAATATCTTTATCTGTTTCGTATTTACCTAAATCTAATTCACCCGCTTTTAATTCAATGATTTGTCCGTCAAATAATTTTAGGGTAATTAAACTATTTTTTTCTATAACGCCATAAGCTTCCCTCGCATTTGGATAGGCGAATCGAAATTCTATAGTCAATTGTTTTTCCCTCTTTCCTACAGTCGATAAAAATGATTCACAACGTAGATATTCTTTATCGGGAAAAAACAGCCTTAATCTTTCATCAGTAAAAGTAAATAACAATTCTTTTTCACCATCTCTGCGCCAGTCTTCGCCTTTTGCATCTAGTCCCTCATAAGCGTATTGACACATAGCGCTTGAACTGGCAAGATAATCAGGCATGATTACGCCGATATTTTGACCATAAAAAGAGAGTGGAGAATCGTTTCCAAAAAAATCGAGATTCACCATTTCTTCAGAAGCAAAAATAGTATTAAAATCTAATTTTCCAGGGGAGTTTTCTGGTTTAAACAGCCTCAAAATATCCCCCTTCATTTTTAAATCTTGAGTAATTAACAGGTCAGATTGAGCTTCTTTTATAGTTACTAAAGAATTAGAAGCCAACTGTTTAGTTAGGGTTAATTGATTTAATAACTTATTTAATTCATCAGCGGGAACCAAACTATTTTTTTGTGCATCGGCTATTTTGTGTTGTAATTCTTTTTCTTGATCTACCATGGCTTTTGCTCTGATATCGGCGTAATATATGGCGTCCTTCGCCTGTTGAATTCTTCGATTTACCAGTTGATATACTTCTTCTTGAGTAATTTCGATAGGATTATATAAAGATGTAACCAATTGATTTACAACAGGATAATTTCCTCCTGACAGTTGCCTTTTGTGAAAGTATCTCCAGGTTCCATCAGGAAAAACAATAATTCGTTCTCCAATTTCATTTTGTCTGATTTCCTGCCCGACGAGGATTATTGGCAAAAAAAGGTAAAAGAGGAAAGAAAGAAAATGTTTTTTATACATCCGATGATAGGATTATTTTCAATGTTAGATGCACAAATATAGGAAAAAGTCCCATTTTATTATTATTTTGCAATCATGTATATTTCATTTCTATCAACTTTTTTTTCTTCCTTTTCTATAGGTTCAATGACGATAAGTTTATTGGATATCATTGATTTTTTTATTTTTAGTTTTATCATTTACCAGATTTACACCTTGTTAAGAGGGAATTTTGGTAGCGGACTCTTCCTCGGCATTCTTCTGCTTTTTATCATTTGGTGGACCGTTAATGCGTTGGATATGCAACTAATGTCCAGTTTAATGAACCAATTTATTAATGTAGGCGTCATTATTATAGTTATTATTTTCCAACCTGAAATCCGACGTTTTTTATTGTTTTTAGGAAATACCACCTTAAGAAAAAGGTCTAATTTTTTATCAAGAATTCTTTTAGCTAAACCGGGCGCTAAAACAGACAGAGAGAGACAAATTATGGCTCTTAGTAGTGCTTTACTTAGGATGAGCCGCGATAAAACGGGTGCTCTTTTGGTTTTATCCGATGATTCCAGTGCTGAGCCACTTATTGGAACGGGTACTTTACTGGATGCTGTCGTAACCCGTAGATTGGTTGAGAGTATCTTTAACAAAACTTCTCCTCTCCATGACGGCGCTTTAATTATTAGTAAAGGGAGGGCGGCTGCGGCTTCCTGTATTTTACCCCTATCTGAAAATGGAAATTTACCTGCTGATGTGGGCCTTCGACATCGCGCTGCTTTAGGCGCATCTGAGCGTTATGCCGTCGCAGCTGTTATCGTTTCCGAGGAAAATGGGTTTATTTCCACCAGTTTTCAAGGACTTATTAAATACCACATTTCAAATGAGGAACTTCTGAATTTTTTACAAGAACATATTTGATGACTATTTTTAATGGTGAAAATTGATATTATGAAAACAGTTCAAGAATACCTGCAGAATAATAAGGAAAGATTTGTTTCTGAATTATTTGATTTTTTACGCATACCTTCCGTAAGTGCCAATCCTGATTATGATGCAGACGTATCTTCTGCCGCTTCTTTTGTAGCAGAAAAATTAAAATCAGCAGGCGCTGATAACGTGGAGGTTATTCCAACAAAGGGTCATCCTGTTGTTTTTGGTGAAAAATTGGTAAACCCTGATTTACCTACCATTATGGTATATGGTCATTATGATGTGCAACCCGCTGATCCTCTCGATTTATGGCATTCTCCTCCTTTTGAACCCGTTATTCGAAAAACAGATGTTCATCCCGATGGAGCGGTCTTTGCAAGGGGTTCCTGCGATGATAAAGGTCAGGTTTTTATGCACATAAAGGCTTTCGAAGCTATGATGGCTTGTGGCGAATTACCTTGTAATGTGAAATTTATGATTGAAGGGGAGGAGGAGGTGGGTTCTGCCAATCTTTCTTCTTTTTTGGAAAATAATAAATCAAAACTTTCAGCAGATGTCATCCTGATTTCAGATACTTCTCTAATAGCCAATGATATACCTAGTATAACGGTGGGTCTAAGAGGTTTAAGTTTTGTCGAAGTAGCCGTGGTGGGTCCTAATAGAGATCTTCACTCCGGTGTTTATGGCGGGGCTGTTGGAAATCCAATCAATATTCTGACCAAAATGATTGCCTCAATGCATGACGACAATAATCATGTGACTATCCCCGGATTTTATGAGGCAGTACTGCCTGTATCTTTAGATGACAGACAAAAGATGAATGAGGCTCCTTTTTCGTTAAATGACTATCAAGCCGATTTGAAAATTGATTCAGTACACGGTGAAGCAGGATACACGGTGCTAGAGAGAACTTCTATCAGACCTACCCTGGATGTAAATGGTATTTGGGGAGGATATATTGGTGAAGGCGCTAAAACGGTTCTACCCTCTAAGGCATTTGCTAAAATTAGTATGCGCCTTGTTCCCAATCAGGACCCTAATACCATCACAGATCTTTTTAAAAATTATTTTGAAAGTATTGCTCCTCCTGCTGTAAAGGTAACGGTTACGCCTCATCACGGAGGTCATCCAGTGGTGACTCCAACTGATACGCCGGAATATAAAGCAGCTCAATTAGCAATGAAACACACCTTCGGAAAAGATCCAATTCCGCAAAGAGGAGGGGGAAGTATTCCTATCGTTGCCTTGTTTGAAAAAGAGTTGGGTATTAAATCTGTACTTATGGGGTTTGGTTTAGATAGTGATGATATTCACTCTCCTAACGAACACTATGGCTTGTTTAATTATATGAAAGGTATGGAAACGATTCCTTACTATTTTAAATATTATGCTGAATTAAAAAAATAAGGTGCTGGCCGTATGTTATTTTTATGGTTGAAATGTAACCAATAAATAATATACGGCTAATCCAATGTAATTTCCTATCGCATACCCTAAGAGTCCAGCCAATATTCCTGGCATCAGTAAATATTTATTTTTTAATACAGTAGCTACCTGAGTTACAAAAGGCGGGCCGTAAATTGCCGCAGTAGAGCTTATTAAAAAGGTGTCTCTGTCAATTCTGAAAAGTTTACTTAGTATTAAGTGTAGGCCGATACTACCATACATGCTCGCAGCTGTAATGATAAATAGAAGGTTGCTTCCTCGGGTGATATCTGACCATTTTCCTTGAATACTAAGTGATAACGCAAAAACTAATAATAGATATTCTCCAAACGTAAATGATGCGGCAGATCTTTTGGCAATAAATTTTAAAAAAGATAAAACGATACTTATACCCGTGTTAAAAAACAAGATAATGGCTGTATTTTCTAACAGATTGCTTGCATAAAGTAATCCCAAAAGTAAGGCCAACCACGCCAGTGTAAAAAATACAAGGATATAATAATCCCACCGCTCTATTTTTATCGGATTAGATATAGAAACTACCTCATCGCAGGTAACTGGCTTTTTGAAGCTGGGAAGAATATAAGAAATTATAACGGGTACAATACTGGTGAGCAAAACTAAATAACTGCCCCCAACCAGTGCGTCAGCGGCCGTTAATTGAATGGTTAGTTTGGGGTCTCCCTTCAATGCATAACCTATGGCTTGCATGTTTGGTGTTCCCCCTATGTATAAACCAGTTAACATAGAGCCTATTTGAGCAAAGGAGGTATGGTCGTTTTGAAACCACCATGCTACCGTAAAACATGAAATAGCCGAACTTAGGGAAGCAAAGAAAAAGGATAGCCCCAAACGCTTGTATCCACTCAATTGCTTGATTGAACTGCTCCCATAAAGTAACAAGGGGATTGCCACTAATATTGAAATTTGGCTAATCCATGAGGCTACATTGAAAAACAAATTATTCTTCTCTTTATTTATTATACTTAGTAAAATACCTATCGCATAGCATAATACAATAGGACTAAAGAAATCAGATAAAGGAATTTTATGCTTGTATCTTTGAATAATTAAAGGAATTCCAAAGATTAAAGCACTGAATATAACGAATAACATAACCGTGTTATTTATTCTACATAGAGAACCAGGCCTTTTAAATAACCACTTTCAGGATGAAAAATACTGCTTGGGTGGTCAGGGCCTTGGGATAAATGGTGTAATATGCTCGTTTTTCTTCCCGCTTCAATCGATGCAGATAATAATGCATTTTGAAAAAGATTCCTATCAACGACCTGAGAGCAAGAAAAGGTAAATAATATACCTCCTGGCTTCAATTGCTTCATTGCCAACGCATTTAATCTAATATAGGCTTGTATGGCGTTGTGTCTTTTATCCATGCTTTTAGCAAATGCCGGCGGATCTACTACAATAATGTCATACGATTTTGTTTGTTGCCTTAAAAAAGTTGGTACATCAGAAACGGAAGAGACGTATTTTTCAGCATCCAAACCATTGGATTGTAAATTTTCTTTATACTGTTCAATGGCTAATGCTGAGGAATCAACACTTTCAACACTGGCGGCACCCCCTTTAATGGCGTAGATTGAAAACCCTCCCGTATAACAATAACAGTTTAATACGTCTTTATCAGCGGCTAACTGTCCCAAAAGAAATCTATTTTCACGCTGATCTAAAAAAAAACCTGTTTTCTGACCTCTTTCCCAATCAATATTAAAAATATGACCATTCTCTAAAATATCACCCATTCCACTCAAGCCTCCCTTCCAGTAGCCATTTTTTTCTTGAATTCCTTCGTTTTTGTATAAAGTCTCTTCACTCTTATCGTAAATAGATTGTATGTCTAAACCGTCTAATTCTTCAAATGCTTTGATAATCTTTTGTTTATCTTTATAAATTCCTGTGCTATGGCACTGAACAACAGCTGTTTCACCATAAATATCTACAATTAAACCAGATAACCCATCACCCTCTCCATTGATAAGTCTGAAACAATTGGTTTGTCCGTTTTTATTTATTTTAACGCTTTGTCTTAATCTTAAGGCATTTTTAAATTTGGTAACATAGAAAGAGGCATCAGGCGGATTGGTAGCAAAATGAAGGAGCCTGATTCTAATACTTCCTTCTTGATAGTGGCCAAAGGCTAAGGGATTTTCTCTTGAATCACATACCATAACCCAATCACCAGAGGTAATTCCTGCTTCATATCGTTCAATGGCGCCAGAAAACACCCAGGGATGATATCTTTTTACCGGTATTTCTTTGCCTGGTTTTAGAAAAATTTTCATCATTTTTTCTTTATCTTAATCTACCCATACTTCTAAATAGGTGAGTATTTTTTGTTATTTTGCCGCAAGATAACTTGTTATTCCTAATTAAAAGCATTATGTATAAAGTTTACTTATTCATTATTACCGTTCTTCATAGCCAATTTCTTTATCCTCAGATTCTTGTTTCTACGCCAAATTTTCCAAAGGAAAATGAATCTGTTACTATTTTTTTTGATGCCACAAAAGGTACGGCTGGATTAAAAGACTGTATGTGTAGTATTTATCTTCATACCGGAGTTATTACCGATAGATCAACGTCAAATGCCGATTGGAAATATGTGCAAACAACTTGGGGGGTAATTAATCCAATATGGGAAATGAAACCAGTGCCTGGAAAACCAAATGTATTCTCCTTTGAAATAACGCCTTCTATCAGGACATTTTACAAGGTTCCCGCTGGGGAAAAAATAATTAATCTGGCTTTTGTCTTCAGGAATGCAAATGGAAGTAAAGAAGGAAAAGAGGTAGGTTCAAAGGATATTTTTTATCCCGTATTTCAAAATTCTGGCCTTACAGGTACTATTCAGGAGCCTTCAACCCCTGAGAAATTGCTGAATCCAAAGGAATCGTTTACTTTAAAAGCTTTGTTTTCAGAAACGGTGAATATTTCTTTGTTTGATAACGATAGTTTGGTTTCTAATCAAACCGGTACCTCAATTTCCTTTACCTGGGTTCCGGATAACCGCCCTAATCATCAAATAACTGTTTTAGCGAGAACAATTAATGGAGATTCCTTGAAACTCCAAACCAGCTTTTGGGTAGTTCCTGAGCCCAAAAGATTATCCGCTCCAGATAATTATACGCTGGGTTTTCAAAGACTTTCTACAAATAAAGTTAGGATTTCTGTGGAAGCTCCGGGTAAAAAGCACCTTTTTTTACTGGGTGATTTTAATGAATGGAAAATTAATACCGATTTTATATTTAATGTGTCAGAAGATGGCACCCTACATTGGATTGAATTGGATGGGGTTCCCCTGGACAAACCGTTTCAATATCAATTGGCCTTAAATAATACGCAGAGATTTGCCGATCCTTACGCCTCTTTGGTTTTAGACCCAGAGCACGATAAATTTATTACTCCCCTTACTTTTCCTGGACTACCCGCCTATCCAGTGGGTAAAACGTCAGGTATAGTCACCCATATAGATTCAACTTTTCATAAGTATGAATGGAAAAATACATTGAAAAATAAACCCTTAGCTTCCGATCTTATCATTTACGAGCTGCATATTAGAGACTTTTTAGTGGCACCTGATTATAAAAAATTGAAAGATACTTTAGATTATTTAGTTAGATTAGGGGTAAATGCTATTGAATTAATGCCCGTTAATGAGTTTGAAGGAAATAACTCCTGGGGTTATAATCCGTCTTATCATCTGGCTTTAGATAAATATTATGGTTCTCCTGTTTTCTTTAAATCTTTTGTCGATGAATGTCATAAGAAGGGTTTGGCGGTTATTGTAGATATCGTTTTAAATCACGCTTTTAGCCAAAGTCCCTTGTGTAGAATGTTTTGGGATGAACTGAATGCAAGACCTTCAGCGGATAACCCCTGGTTCAATCAGGTCGCAAAACATGATTTTAATGTCGGCTACGATTTTAATCACGAAAGTAAATTTACCAGAGATTTTTCAAAAAGAGTGCTTTCTTTTTGGTTAAATGAATATAAAATTGACGGATTTAGATTTGATCTTTCAAAGGGATTTACTCAAAAAAATACCCTGGGAAATACAGGTGCCTGGGCTAATTATGATGCCTCCAGAGTAGCTATCTGGCAAGATTATTCTGACCACCTTCGAAAAGTAAATCCCGATGTGTATATCATACTGGAACATTTTGCCGATGTAGTAGAGGAAATTGAATTGGCGAAAAGAGGTATGTTGCTTTGGGGAAATATGAATCAGCAGTTTAATGAAGCAACTATGGGTTATCCTTCAAATTTGTCTGGTTTGGATTATAAAAAAAGAAATTTTCCCAATGCTGCCATTATTCAATACATGGAAAGTCATGATGAAGAAAGACTTATGTTTAGAAATGCTTTGTATGGTAAACAATCTGGTTCATACAATACCCGAAATTTAACGACCGCTTTGCAAAGAATGGAAATGGCTTTTACTGTTTTTACCTTAAGTCCCGGGCCTAAAATGATTTGGCAATTTGGTGAACTGGGTTATGATTATTCCATAAATACTTGTGAAAATGGAAGTGTAAACGATAATTGCCGATTATCTCCGAAACCCGTGCCCTGGTCTTACCTTAATCAACAGGCCAGGAAAAGATTAAGTGATGTGGTGAGTTCTCTTCATGCATTGAGATCGAAATATGCTGTTTTTAAAGAATTGCCAGCTGATTATGATCTTAACGCTTATCTGAAATATATGCATTATAAAAATACTCAATTTGATGCCATAGTAATGGCAAATACCGATGTGGTAAACTCAACTTTAATGCTGCAGGGAGTTAAAACAGGTTGGTGGCATTCATTTTTTACCGGTGATAGTGTTTTTATATCTCAAAGTAATTTTACAACGATTTTAATACCTGGTGAATATCAACTATTTACTTCTATTAAATTACCTAATCTTACCCAGGGTTCCATGTTAACATCAACAAATGAAAGAGAAACCATTGATTTTACTATAGAAATTTTTCCAAATCCGTCCCACAGATTTTTTGATTTTATCTATAATGGTCCTACATTGGATAAAGCGGAATTGTTTCTTGTCGATGTAACGGGAAAGAAGTTGATTACCATTTTGTCCAATGAATCTCTTGAAAATGGATCCTATTCCCAGATTGATTTAGGAAATTACCCGATAGGTATCTATTTTTTGAATTTATTTTCTACATCGGGTCAAAAATCTTTTTTATTGTCAAAAATTTTATAATAAATGTGTAAGTCAATTGTTAATCAAATTTTTATAAATATCAAATATATATTATGTATTTGTGTATATTAGTTATGTATGTAATTGATAGTCAAAGGTTTTGAACCTTCCCATTTCTTTTGTAACTTTGTATCACTCTTTTTTGGGAAATTATACATAATGAAAGGGATATTACTTTTTTGTTTGTCATTTGTGGGTTGCTTCTCACTGATTAATGCACAATCAGTGACCATAAATATGGGCTCCACTCCTGCTCATCCGACAGCTATTTTGGAAATTTTTTCTGAGAATAAGGGCATCTTGATTCCAAGAATGACGTCTATTCAAAGGCAAGCGATTGTCTCTCCTGCAACGGGCTTAGTTGTTTTCCAGTTAGATGGAACAAAAGGTTTATGGTATTTTGACGGAATTAAGTGGCGTTCTGATGTTCCTGGTAATCAGGCGGGAGAACTTAAATATTGGAATGGTGAAACCTGGGTTTTAATTCCGCCGGGACAAAATGGTCAGACCTTGACCTTTTGTAATGGCATACCTCAATGGGGGCCCTGTCAAGACCAAATTACTCAGGTCACAACCAATACGGTAACGGCGTTATCAGACACTTCTTTGTCCGTTAATATATCGGTGAATGTTCTTCCGTTAAGTCTTATCATAGAAAGTGGCGTTTGTTACGGTACGGCAATAAATCCTACTGTTTTTTCTTCGCTTGTCAAATCAACGGGTAGTTTGGTTGGAAGTATAAATTTGAATATTCTTTCCCTTTTAAAACAAACTAGCTATTACCTTAGAGCGTATGCAAAGCTTTCTGATGGCAGAATTATTTACGGGAATAATTTGAACTTTACCACCTCTGGCAGCTCCCTTGCTTTGCTCGTAACGCTTCCGGCAACTAATATTTCTTCCAATTCATTTACCTTAAATGGCGAGGTTCGCCAGGAAGGAGGGTCTGTAATAAAGACCAGAGGATTTGTATGGAGTAAGTCACCTAATCCTATATTAACTAATAATTTAACTACTAATGGAAGTGGATTAGGTGTTTTTCAGGCGATAATCAATGGCGTAACTGGAAACACATCCTATTATATTCGCTCTTATGGTATTAATGACCAGGGAGTGGTGTATGGAAATGAAATTATAGTAAAAACCTTAACAAGTGCCGATGGTGGATATGGAAGGTTTGTTAAAGTCAATAGCGGTACCTTTAATATGGGTAGTGATTTAGGAAATAATATAGAAAAACCTATTCACTCGGTAACTCTTAACTCTTTTTATTTAGCTGAAACGGAGGTAACACAAGGTCTGTGGGAGGAAATCATGGGGTCTGACCCTTCTTTTAACTATGATTGCGATAACTGTCCGGTTGAAAATGTAAGTTGGCTCGATATACAGGATTTTCTTAAAAAATTAAATACTAAACAATCTACTTTTGTATTTAGATTACCAACAGAAGCCGAATGGGAATTTGCTGCTAAGGGTGGAGTAAATGCTACAGATTTCTTGTTTTCAGGTTCATCAAATATAAATGAGGTTACTTGGTTTAGAGAAAATTCAGGCAGAATATCGAAACCAGTTAAATCAAAAAAGCCTAATTCTTTAGGTCTTTATGATATGTCTGGGAATGTATGGGAATGGGTGCAAGATTGGTTTAATTTTTATAAGCCAGGCTCATTTACAAATCCAACAGGTCCCGTAAATGGTTCCAGTAAATTGTATAGAGGGGGAAGTTTTGATGATATTTCCGACGATTGCAGGGTTTCCTACAGGTATGGTAATCCACCTGCTAGCCTTTTTAATAATTTAGGATTCAGACTAGCTCATGATTAATAGTCAAAAGAACATCTACTGCCTAATAGGCTTTTTTGTTTTGCTTACTACTTCTTTATGGAGTCAACTGACAGTGGATGGAACCTCTTTGGTTATAGATTCCGCCACACAACTAAAAGTAGATGGTCATATTTTAATTAATAATAATGCGTCGCTTGTCGCTAAAGGTTTGTTGGCCGTTTCTGGAAATGTAGAAAGTAATAGTACAGATAATCAAATAGATAACCTTCAAATTTTTGGTGATTATCCAGGAAGAATAAATCTTTTAAAAGGAAATATTAATCATTTATTCTTGCTCAAAAGCCCTTCCGTTCATACCTATCTTCAAGGTGCTTCATTAGCCGTGTCAAACCTTCATTTTGTAAAAAATTACAACTTATTAACACTAAATGACACTGATTTTGATATTGTAAATCTGTCAAATTTTAGTGAGGTTAATTATATTATTACCAATGGAAAAGGTTTAGTGCGCAGAAGCCTGTCTTTACATCCTGTTATTTTCCCTGTGGGGAGCGCTTTTTCAGGCTATCATCCCATTTCTATCTCATCTATAAACGATAATGGGAATGATTACTCAAAAGTAGGTTTTATTGAATCTGGTAATTATGCAGATAAAAATCTTGGTATCGACCCTGTGTGGCAAATTGAAAATAATGGACCTATTCAGTTTTTAATGCGTTGGGGAAGTGATAATAATTTACATTCCGATGTGTTAGATTTAAAGCAGTTAAGGCTAAATGGTTGGAATGGGACAGATTGGGTTTCGGTTGGATTTGATACTCTGTTGGGTAATATTAATGCAGGATATTTAAAGACCAGGATTTTATTACCTAATGAATTTAAATTTTACAAACTGGAATCCATTTTAAGGGTAGATCTATCAAATGTTGTGAAGTTTAATAATCTAGAATTATTGCCATCTTTTCCCAACCCTTTTTCTGTAGGTACGAGTGTAAACTTTAAAATCCATAAAGAGTCGTTCGTTAAGGTTCAATTGTTTAGTCCTAATGGACAGTTAATCAAAGAGTTTAAAAATAAATATTTAGAGGGCTACCATTTTGAAAACCTACCGGAAGATTTATTTCCCGTTTCAGGTTTTTATTCTATACGTTTTATTGTTGGTGAAGAGGTAGTGCAAACAAAATTGTTGAAAATTAATTATTAATAATTTTTAAATAGTAGTTTTCACCTCAAAAAATCAATGATAGATTTAGCCATACTTTCTTCTGTTGAAAAGGGACTCGTTATAACATTCAGGGCTCCCAATGAGGTAAGTTGCTGTGCTGTACTTTCTCCGATAGCGATACAATTTTTGTCTGCCAGGCTATATTTTTTTGCGTAGGCAATTACGTTAAGTGGACTAGTAAAAACATAAATATCTGAAGCAGTCACTTCAAAGTCATCTTTAGGTAAATTATCATAAATAGCTAAATTGATTATTTCCGACGCCTCATTTTTTATAAAACGCTGAATACTTTCCCTGGAATTTTTTGCCGACGGAAATAAAACTTTTTTTCCATTTACCAGCGTTGAAAAACTGATTCCAACTTCTTCAGGATTACCATTTCCAGAAAAATCTACAGTGATTTGATAGTTTAAAAGTTCTTTTGCGGTGGCTAAACCTATAGCCCCCCATTTAATAGACGTAGGAATTTTTATGGGTAAAGATTTTAACTGTTTAAAAAAAAATGAAACAGCATTTTTACTCGAGAAAAAAATCCAATCGCAAGGTTCAATTGCTGAAAATGGAATGGGTGTCAAGTCAATTAATGGGTTATCTTGTATTATAAAAGAACCAAAAGACCGCAATTTTTCTCTGAATTGGGAATTTTCGGGAAGGTGTCTACTGATAAAAACGCGCGTCATACGTATGGTTAAGATCGTAATTTTTCAACTACTTTTTCTGCTAATTGAAAATGGGTAGCCGATGACATAGACACTCTGGTAATAGGTGCATTAAAGGAGGTAGAATAGGCTGCATGAACATGATAATTACTAAATTTATCTTTATAGCAATACACCCCTAGAGGCATTTGACATCCTCCATTCATCAGATTTAATACCTTTCGTTCAATATTGGTTACATCAGAAACCTCACTATGGTGAATTCCCGTAAGTATTTTTCTCGTTTGGATATCATTGGCCATGGTTTGCCAGGCTAAAACGCCTTGTGCTGGTGCGGGTACAATCTCGGTTGGATCAAAGCGTATAACATGAAAGGAAGTAGTATCAATTTCTAAACGAGCCAGTCCGGCGGACGCCAGTATAATAGCATCAAAGTCACCTTGTTCCAGTTTTTGAATTCTTGTTGGAACATTTCCACGGATATCAACCAATTGAAGATCAGGTCTTATATCTATTAACTGCCCTTTTCTTCTGGAGGAGGATGTACCAACGCTGGCTCTTTCGGGTAATTGTAAAAGTTTACCCTTTTCCGTAATATTTTTATTAATTAACAAGACATCTGATGGATCTTCTCGATAGGACACAGCGGAAATAACTAATCCTTCCGGCGCATTTGTCGGTAAATCTTTCATAGAGTGAACGGCTAAATCAATTTCTCCTCTTAATAGGGCATCCTCGATTTCTTTTGTGAAGAAACCTTTACCTTCCATTTTGTCAAAACTTAAATGTTGAATTTGGTCACCCGTTGTTTTTATAATTATCAGTTCTGATTCGATACCAATAGCTGATAATTTTTCTTGCGTAAAGTGAGCTTGCCACATCGCTAATTTACTCCCTCTGGTTCCAATTCGTAATTTCGGATTCACTTTTTTATGTAAATATAAGATTGTAAAGGTAATTTTTTGATTTTATCAAAGGTTGCTTCATTTGTTATAGTAAAGAAAGATGTCTTTTTATTACCTTTGCATCATGGAATTTTCAATGAAAGAACTCTCAAAATTGTTAGACGGAAAACTGGTAGGTGATCCGGATATTATTGTTTCCAAACCAAGTAAAATTGAAGAGGGTGGGGAGGGTTCTATTAGTTTTTTACATAATCCTCGTTATGAGGCTTATTTATATACATCTTCTGCATCAGCTGTTTTAGTTCCTGAAAATTTTGAACCTCGGTTTTCTGTTAAACCTACTTTGCTTAAGGTAAAGAATGTTTATAATGCCATGGCACTTACCTTAGAGAAATTTTCAGAACCCGTCCTTTATCCAACAGGTATTGCCGACGAATCTGTTATTCATCCCAGTGTATCTATAGGAAAAAAAGTGAGCGTTGGTATCTATACAGTCATTGAACAAAATGGATTCATTGGGGAAAATACCATTATTTATCCTCAGGTTTTTATAGGGAAAAATGTGTCTATAGGTAAAAATTGTGTCCTTTTTCCCGGTGTTCGGATTTTGGCAGATTGTGAAATTGGAGATTATTGTATTATTCACGCAAATGTGGTTATTGGCTGTGATGGATTTGGATTTGTTTCCGATGGAGGAGCACTACTTCGTAAAATACCGCAGTTAGGTAATGTTATATTAGAAGATTATGTTGAAATAGGGGCTAATTCTACTATCGATAGAGCTACTTTGGGTGCTACCAAAATTAAAAAGGGGGTTAAAATTGATAATCTCGTCCAAATTGCACACAATGTGGAAGTTGGCGAAAACACGGTGATAGCCGCTCAAACAGGCGTTGCTGGTTCAACGCACATTGGCGCAAACTGTCAGATAGGTGGTCAGGTCGGTTTTTCCGGGCATCTTAAAATTGCGGATGGAACAAAAATTCAAGGACAAAGTGGTATTTCAAAATCCATTTCCGAAACGGGTCAATCCTTTATGGGTTCTCCAGCTATTCCCTATATTTCATTCTTGAAATCATTCTCGGTATTCAAACAACTTCCATCTCTCCTTTCACGTATTCAGAAATTAGAGAAAAAGTTGAACTTACCTTAACTAAGAACCAAACCATATTATTTATATATGACTTTAAAATGAAGCAAAAAACTATTTCTAAAGTGGTAATTATTTCCGGCGTCGGTTTGCATACCGGGTCTTCCGTAACCATCACTTTAAAACCAGCTGAAGATAATCACGGAGTTAAGTTTCAACGAATAGATTTACCTGGTAAACCTTTTATTCCCGCCGATTGCAATAGGGTAATAAATACCACCAGGTCTACGGTCATTGAATACGAAGGTGCCGCAGTGGCAACCATAGAACATTTACTCTCTGCCATTTATGCAAAAGAAATTGATAACTTACACATTGAAATAGATGGAGCGGAAGTTCCTTATTTGGACGGTTCCTCGAAATTTTTTACGGCGTTATTAAATGAGGCAGGTGTTTTAGATCAATCTGAAAATAAGTTGTTTTTAGAGGTGGAAGAAACCATTGAGTTCAAAGACGAAGAATCTGGTGCATACTATGTGATTTCTCCCTATGATGGTTTTGAAGTTACCGTGCTGGTCGATTTTGACGCACCTTACCCTGGGCAACAATTTGCCGTCTTATCGGGTCTTAAAAATTATGATGGTGAAATTTCTCCGTCAAAATCATTTGTTCTTCTCAAGGATATTGATATTTTAATGGCAAATGGCTTAATAAAAGGTGGAACTTTAGATAATACTTTGGTGATAGCTGATCGTCTGCCTTCTTCAGCAGAATGGGAAAAGTGGACCTCCACGACGCAAAGTCAACTTCCTTTACCTACAACTTTGGGGGTGATAAATAAGTCAAATCAAACTTTCGAAAATGAACCTGCAAGGCATAAACTATTAGATTTTTTAGGTGATATTGCTTTACTTGGTGCGCCCATTAAAGGACGTTTTGTAGTGCATAAGCCTGGTCATTCTTCTAATAATTTATTCGCAAGAGTACTTAAAAAACAGCTTCAGGAGCAAAAAAAACTACGAGGTAAACCGAATTACGATCCTTCTAAAATACCCGTTTTCAATTCTGTAAGGCTTGAATCCTGGCTACCTCACCGTTTTCCTTTCCTGCTGTTAGATAAAATTACCGAGTTGACAGATACTTACGTAGTTGGTGTAAAAAATATTACGGTAAATGAACATTATTTCCAGGGACATTTTCCCGGTAATCCTGTCATGCCTGGTGTTCTACAAATAGAAGCTATGGCTCAGACCGGTGGAATCCTGGCTCTTTCTACCGTAGAAGATCCCTGGAATTGGGATACTTATTTCCTGAAAATAGATAATGCTAAATTTAAAGCTAAAGTGTCTCCCGGTGATATTTTACTTATCAAAATGGAGCTTTTATCACCCATTCGCAGAGGTATTTGTCACATGCAGGGCATCGCTTATGTTGATAACAAAATTGTTTCTGAAGCGGAGTTAACCGCGCAGATTATTAGAAGAAAAGTAGAAAGTTAATTATGACAAACCAATCTTCCTTGTCATTTATTCATCCTGATGCCAAAATAGGGATTGGTTCCATTATATTACCTTTCAGTTATGTTGATAAAGATGTTGTCATTGGAGATTATTGCAAAATTGGTCCCAATGCAACTGTTTTATCCGGCACCAGATTGGGCAGTTTTTGTGAGGTTTTTCCTGGCGCTGTATTAGGTGCAGTTCCCCAGGATCTGAAATTTAAAGGCGAATATAGTACCTTGGTTATAGGAAATAAAACTACTATAAGAGAAGGTGCTACCCTCAATAGGGGTACTCAGGAAACTGGTACTACTTCCGTGGGAAGTCATTGCCTTATAATGGCTTACGTTCATGTAGCTCACGATTGTATCATTGGAGATAATGTCATTTTATCTAATGGTGTTCAATTGGCCGGTCATGTCCAGATTAATGACCATGCCGTTTTAGGTGGTAATGTACTGGTTCAACAATTTTGTAAAATTGGAAGATTCAGTTTCGTCGCCGGTGCCGGGCTTGTTCGGAATAATATTCCTCCTTTTGTAAGAGTGGCCAGAGAACCACTGTCTTACATTGGTATTAATCATATAGGCCTCGAGAGAAAGGGTTTTCAATTATCAGAAATTGAAGAAATTAAAAATATTTATAATGTGATTTTTGTCCGGAATAGTAGTTTTACTGTTGGTATCTCTTTGATAAAGGATTCATTTCAATCGTCTGTTTTGAAAGATGAAATCATCTCTTTTTTTAGTCAATCAAAATCAATGATAGCCAGATTTAAACAGGACCCAGTGTCTCTAACTCATGAAACTAGTTCTAAATAATATAGGAAAAAAATTTCCTCCAGATTGGATTTTTAAAAAAATTGATTTTCAGTTCATTGGGGGTCAGAAATATGCACTGATTGGTCATAATGGTTCAGGTAAATCAACACTCTTAAAAATTCTTTCTGGTCATCTCACGCCTAGTCAGGGGAAATTACAACCCTTCTTTAATGATACCTTGATTCCTTTGGATCAGTTGTATAAATACATTTCTTTCGCTGCTCCTTATATGGATCTTATCGAGGAGTTTACCTTGACCGAATCCATTGAATTTCATGCCAGATTTAAACCTTTCAGGAACAAAATGAAGGTGCGTGATCTTATGGAGATCCTGAAACTTCAAAAATCAGCAAAAAAACCGTTGAAATTTTTCTCCTCGGGTATGAAGCAACGGGTTAAACTTGGTCTCGCTCTTTTTTCAGATGTTCCACTTGTACTGTTAGATGAACCAACGACTAATCTCGATGTGGAAGGTGCCGATTGGTACTCAGAAGGGATTAACAGTCTACCTAAAAACACGCTCCTTATTGTTGCCTCCAATACCCCCTCAGATTATGAATCTTTTGACCATAAATTGTTTATAAAAGACTACAAAAAAAAATCTAAGGATTAAAATTTATTCCGTTTTGATAATTTTACTTGTAAATATGTTTTCTCCCGCCTCGACAGTCAAAACATATAGTCCAGATGGATACATTGCCATAGGGATGGATAATAGCTGCTCTCCCTTCCCTAAATTTGTTTTCCATTCAAATAGTATTTTTCCTGAAATATGAGTTAATCTTAATGTTGCCTGATCACTTTTATGTTCAGTTTGCCTTATTTGCACATTTAATACATCATTTACAGGATTAGGAAATGCACTTAGCGCAATGTGTTGTGCTTTTTCTGAAGCAATAAGGATATTGTTTAAAATGGGGGAACCAGTCGTAGGAATGATATCCACTTCTAAAAAATTTGAAGAAATTAAAATACAATTTTCAGCTTTGGCAATCTCTGAAAATGATTTTCCTGTAGTTATAGAAAGATTTGGACTGGAACTCGCCACACCATAAATTCTATATTTACCAATCTTGAGTGTATCCAGATTAAATGACTCATTATGAGTTGAAATAATGAGGTTATTCTCATTTACCATGACAAAAATATAGGGAACATTTACAGGATTAGCATTGGTTACTTTTAATAAAATACTATCCTTTTGATTGTTATTAATAATAACAATGGTCCTGGAAGTCGTTCCATCCTTTTTTGAAATTTGTCCAGCTTCCGGCTTAAGGTGATATATATCTAAATAATTATCTGATAAATCAAAGCAGGCATTCACCAGGGTATTATTTAAAATATTTGCCCCCAATTGAAAGCCCAGTGAACCATTATAGGCAATACCATATACTCTATAATTCCCTGCGGGGGTATTATCGAAATTTATTAATTGGTTATCAAATGGAGCATAAAATAATCTATTCAAACTATCGGTTATTAAAAATTGATACTTAGTTCCTATTGGATTATTAGGAACGGAAATATCTATTAAATCAGCTACACCATCTTTTGGACAGGTAAATAAGGTGTTTGAGGATAAAAAAGTGCTGATTTGACCTCCTTCAGCATAGCCTCCCTTATAGAATTTTACAGAATTACTCGATAATCTAAAACAACTCGTAGCTAAGATTTCATCGGTTTTAAATGTATTGCCTACACGTAAATTCAGATTTCCTGTATAAGAAAGTCCATAAACCTGATAGTCTCCATCTTCAAGTTTTTCAATATCTATATTTTGTGTTGGATGAAGTAGTATAATTTTATTGAATTTATTTAATATAATGTAAACATATCCAGTTCTGCCTGTGAATGTACTTTTTAATCTGGCAAATGAGCCGGATTTAGATAAACATAATTTTTGTATGGTGTCATTGTTTGAAAATAATATCCGGTGATTCGCAGGCCTGTCTCTTAAAATTTTAATAAAATTATCAGATATTTTAAAACAACCCGATGAAAGATTAGTATTAAAAATGGATACTCCTGTCTGACTGTTGAAATTACCGTTAAATGCTACACTATAAAGTCTCATTTCTCTTAACCCTATGGTTTCAAAATCTATGGAATTACCATTAATAACTTGTATAATATTGTTCGCAAGGGTAGTTAGAACATATCGGTAATTTAATCCAGACAAGCTATCAGAACTTGAGAAATTGACCAGATTTGCGAGTCCGTCACCCGTACAAATAAGTAAAGAATCGTTGTTGAGGTTCGTTTTTACAATATGCCCCCTGAATATATTAAGTTTCAATGAAATGGAGTTCTTTGAAAGCTGAAAACAACCCGTTGAAATATCCTTTTTTAAAATGGAATCTCCTTTTTGTAAAGTGATGTTTCCCGTGTGTGATAAGCCCCAGACTTTAATATTACTCGTGGAGTAATCATTAAAACTTAGTAAATCAATGTTTGTAAAATGTCCTAAATATCGATTAGACTGGTCTGTAATCAAATAGGAATAGGATAATTCATTGATACTATCCTTAGAAAATTTGATGGGGGAAGGTAAAGAATTACCAATACAAATGTTAGATGTATCTCCTTCAACAACTTTGATAACGCCTCCCTTAGGTTCTATATTTAAAAATGAAACCTCATTTCCAGAAATAGAATAACAGGAAGTTGAAGGTGCTTTTGCACCCCACTTTTCTCCTTTTTTGATGTTTAAAGCACCATTAAATGATATGGATACGATATTATATTTACCTGAAGGATACTCCGTAGGGTAAATCGTCGGACTGAATAAAATATCAACGATAATCTGATTTCCATCAATTATTACAAAACATTGATTTCCAGAATTATTTCCTATGGTTCTAATCTGCCTTGATGGAAAATTTGCATCGGATGGACAATTTTGAAGTAGCGTATTGGCATCATCCATAACAACGAATCCCGCCACTGGATTCCTTTTCGCAACAGATATGTAATTTGATGATAAACCAAAACAATCTTCTGATAAGGATGGGTCATTTATGGAAACACCTATTTTACCTGAAAACTCTCCGTTGTAGGAAAGACCGTAAACTCTGTAATCTCCAATACCTAGTGTTATAAAAAGATATGAATTTTTGGAAGTAGTATCTAGTATTATATTATTTACGTTGGTAATCAGATAAATTAATTTCTGACCTTGTGCGGCAATATTTCTAAAAGTCAATAAATTAGCAGCGCTGTCCGTAGGACAAATTTGTTGTTGATTTTGGTTGTTTGATAACGTAACAAATCC
>CAMDWC010000023.1 GCA_945878825.1 Haliscomenobacter hydrossis DSM 1100 | reverse complement strand
CAAGATTACTTCAATCTGTTTGAATTCTCAGCAAAATGGGATCCCATCCCTACCATGCTGACCCAAAATCACACACGGTTGGTAAAAGGATTTATGGGTCAAACCACGGCATTCAACCAGGAAAATATCAAGTCAAATGTTTTAATTCTCGGAGATAACAAACCCTTTCAAGAAGCGAGATACATTCATGGCATATTTGGACAAGGATTCTGGACATTTTATGGTGGACATGACCCTGAAGATTATCGTCATCATGTAAATGATCCTGAAACTGATTTAAGTTTGCATCCCAATTCACCAGGATATCGACTCATTCTAAACAATATCTTATTTCCGGCTGCAAAGAAAAAAGAAAGAAAAACTTAATATAAAAAGAAAAAAATGGCCCGCATTTCGTCTTCCATTTGGCAAATTATTGCCAGTATTTCTTTAATCATTCTGGCTTTCCTGGGAGGTGCTGCATGGATGGAAAAAGATGCATCAATGTCTGATGTACCTGCACCTTCCCCAGATAATAGCATTACTTTGTTAACTTCCGGAGAGTTATCAACCATTCAGTTATTTGAAAAAGCAGCACCAGGGGTTTGTTTTATCACTACGACGAATATGCGTGAAAATTATTGGACCAGAGATATTTCCGAGATAAAAAGTGGGACAGGATCTGGATTTATATGGGATAAAATGGGACATATTGTTACCAATTATCACGTGATTGAAGGCGCTGACAAAGCTACAGTAACCTTAGCAGATCAAACAAACTGGACAGCCGAACTGGTTGGTGTTGCCCCTGAAAAAGATTTAGCCGTTTTGAAAATCAAAGCCCCTATTTCAGTATTGTACCCCATACCCGTGGGAATATCTGAAAATTTAAAGGTAGGCCAATCCGTTTTTGCCATCGGAAATCCATTTGGTCTTGACCAAACATTAACTACCGGTGTGGTAAGTGCCCTAGGCAGAGAAATACAGTCCAGAGCAGGCGTTCCTATCAGAGATGCCATACAAACGGACGCGGCGATAAATCCAGGTAATTCGGGTGGCCCCCTACTCGATTCCGGAGGAAAGCTAATAGGCGTAAATACAGCTATTTATAGTCCATCTGGCGCTTCCGCTGGCATTGGCTTCTCCATCCCTGTCGATGCCGTTCGCTGGGTGGTCCCCGAGCTGATAAGGTATGGAAAAATTCAACGACCAACCATAGGCGTTGAACTGGCAAGTAATAACATAGTCTCCCGATATGGATTACAAGGTCCTCTTGTTTTAAATGTTCCCGCTGGAAGTAACGCCGAGAAAAGTGGCCTTCAACCCACCCGAAGAAATCGATACGGAGAAATTATTCTCGGTGATATTTTGGTTGGTATTGATGGTGAACCTATTAAAAATAATGGCGATTTATATCTTTTTTTGGAAAAACATAAAGTTGGGGACGTTGTGGAGCTCGAACTACTGAGAAATCAGAAAAAAATAAAACTAAAATTAACCCTGGAGGAAGGACAATAATTATTGGGGGAATTTATGCCGCCAGGGGCATAATGATCAATAGACATGTGACCCCAAGGGGTCAGGAATTAAAAGTGTAAACTTTTTTTAGGACAGGTCACTTTTTTTTATACCTGTAATCTACTATCACTTCACCTGCATATAATTGATCGTTTCTGATACTAAATTTAAGATTTGCCGGAATAAGAACCAACATGGTTGATGACTGTCCGGAAATAGGAAATGAAACGATTTTCGAGGCATTTTTCTTGACAATTGTCTGGGTAATTAAGTCGTAAAGATGGTATTTACCATCTCCAAGATTGATATTCACTTGCTGATTTGTTTCATAAGGATTAAAGTATAAATAGGTATCATAGCTTTTTTGACTGGAAAAAAAGTCAGCATTGGTGCAGTTTATTTGTAGAATTTCCGGCACATTAGTGGAACTTATTATTCCTCCAAAGAAGCCCACATGACCACTGCCATAGACAGAAAACATGGTTTGTGGAGGCATATTAGGAAACCATAACGGTCCGTCTCCCTGGGCAAATGGGGTAATACCTTTAAATTCCGGATAGATGGATTCTTTTATAACTCCTTCATAAGCAATGACATTTTTGGTAATTCCTTTGAATTGTGGAATGGCTTGAAGTGAATCCGGCATTTCATAAGGGTAACAAAATCTTGCTGCATTAGAGGCATTGAGTGCCCATTTACCAACCGCGTTGCTATAGCGCTGATCATAACGAATCATAGCGGACAGAGGCAAAATCAGGTCAAATGTATTCATAAGAAAGCCATAACCACCATTATGCACCGTACTTCCCGCCAAACCACTCACATCAAATCCTCCCCATTGATCCGCCAATACTCCCCAACCTTCGCGACCAACTGCCGAACCATCAAAAGTCCAGTCCAAAAATCTGTTAAGATCATAATTAGCGCCATGTTCTGCGTTTAAACGCGAAGCAATCTGCGCCGCAACCGGCATCATAGCCTCATAAAAACGATTTTCTTTTTGATTGTATAATACGTTTATAGCATTTTGGGCAGCTTTGAGATATTTGGGATCTTTAAATTTTACCCAGGCAGAATATAAAATAAATGCATAGCCACCGGCAACATCTTCCTGGGTTGGAATATGATTCTTATATCCCTTCATTTCTTTAAAATCGAAATAGGAGTAGCTGTAACTATTGCCCATCAGGGAGTCAGACTTGTAGAATTTTTCAGCGATTTGATATAAAATTTCATCAAATTCCGGTTCATCCCGATATTTGTCAGCAACACTGTAAAATAAGACGTTATTATGAACCTCGTACCAAAAATCATTTCCATAACCACCACCAATATGAGCCCCTTTATTAGTGAAATTCTGTATAATATTCCAATCATTGTCCTTATTGAAATAATTACGTAGCATGCTTACATAATTAATTCCCTCCTGTTTACTTTTATCTATACCCACCATCGTTGCACCTAAAACAGCACCTAAGGCGCCCAGGGCTTCATGATTTTCTCCATTATTTACAGAAGGCCCCATCCTTATATCACCCAGGGCCGTATAAATTCCAAAAGTTGTGTCGGGAAAATTCCTTTTCTGACCATCCAGCCAGATCAACGGAAGAAACGGTCCTTTCTGGTTAAAATCAAAAACATACGCATCAAAATCAAGGGCTGTTTTTTTCCAGTCACGAAATTTATAAGGCTTCGGATGGAAGGGCATTTTATCCACTCTCGGGATGTTTCGCTGCGTTACCGGAATACCTGAGGGCATAAATAATGAAGCCGAACAGGAAGGCACAAGCAATATAAGAAACAAGTAAAAAACAAATCGTGACATATCAAAAATTTAATGATTAAGCGTTACTTCTGGCTGAAACTGTTGCCAATTCTGCAATTTTAAGGCTATCCAGACCTGATTCAAGACCAGCCATTAATGAATGGGATGGATCTGACACTTTTTGAAGTACATCTAATAATGATAACTTTACACAGTTTGCATAGACTTCTTGTTTTGAAGCACCTATGCTGAATCTTCCTGTAATCATTTCAACAACTTCATAAGATACACCACTTGACTTAACAATATGTTTATCTTTTGAATTTTCCTGTCCATTAATTCCCCAGCCTTTAGGTCTTGATTCGTCTGTTAGAGTATCAATAGATTCCGTTTTAATGCATTCAAAAAGTGGATTTGAAAGCAGCATTTCATTTGATTTTCCATTTACAAGTACCTTGACGTCAGCGGTAAGCGGGATCCAACCATGAAGTTGAATATCTGCAATATCAAAAGAAAGCTTTATATCCGTAGTTTCAAAAAAACCTGGACGGGCAAAAGAATGGTAATGGGTGGCAATTAATCCGTTTTCATAGAGGACATTGGCCATTATTTGATCTTCCTGAAATGCATTTCTATTATGTTTTAATCCATTAACCATTTTGTATTTGGAAGGACTTATAAAATGAACCAAATCTATAAAATGAACTGCATGCTCAATAAGTATTCCACCAGACCTATCCTTTTGCCAAAACCAATGATCGGGTAATAATTGTTCATCCTGAGCATAATTTTCCACAGCTACCCTTCTCAATTTTCCAAATGCCCCATCCTGCGTTAAAGCTTGAATGGCTTGTATTAATGGATTAAATCTCATGATAAAATCAATAGCTGCGACAACACCGGTCTGGTCTCTTGTATGTATTATTTCTTCCGCATCTTTTGAACTAATGGCTAATGGTTTTTCTATTAAAACATGTTTTCCAGCTAACATGCAAGCCTTTGAAATTTCCTTATGTGTGTGGGGTTCAGTAACTATGGCTACAAGATCAATACTTTCTAAACGTATCAATTCCTTCCAATCTGAAAAATATTGTATATTCTCAATGCCAGATACAGCCTCTGGATTTATATCAGCGATAGCTGTAACCTGAATATTATCCAGTTGATTCCATGCATTGAAAAGAAATTTTCCAAATCCACCAAAGCCAATAATTCCTATATTGAATACTTTCATTCTTTAACCATTTAGACGTCAGATATTAAACTTTCAGGCCAATTCTTTTTCTTTCAATATCGATTTGGCCATAAACCAACCTAAGGCATGCAAAACAGCGATCACTAAAAGAGCATATCTTAAGGCAGCATATTCACTCACGTATCTAGCCAAAACGATGAATAATCCGCATCCAAAAAGCCTTCCGAGATACAAACCTAATTCATGATTAAAAATATATGAAAATTCATTCCTTTTCTCTTTCTCTGCCACATAGTCTATCACTTTTAATTGAATAGGGAAATAGGCAATATCCAGCAGGGGGCGAGCAAAAAGCAGGCACATCATAAACAATATCACGCCAAGAGCGGAGTAAAGAGCGGCATTTAAAAGGGCGCCAACCATAAAAAGCAAGCAACCAATGCCATATATCAATAAACGATGATTTGGCCCCGTCACTCTGCCAAGGACATACAATAGGATGGCAGAAACTGCGGCCGCAATGCCCTGGATAAGTCCCAGTGAGCCCTCTTTGCCAACCAGGCTTAAAATCAACATCGTTGGTGCAGTAACAATATATCCTTGCGCAAGACCTTTGAGTGAAGCCAGGCCCAACATTTTATTCCAAATCCTATCGAATTTAATGAAAAGAAAAGGTGCACGCTTAGGATTTACAAATTCTCCTCGATGAACCAAAATCGAAGCAAACATGGACATCACAAAAACGACGGCTGTAAGAATGTAATAAGCTGTATTGACATGACCGCCAAACCAACCATTCTTATCCGTTGCCCCAATAAATGCTCCTGCGGCTAAGGGAACTAAAATACCTGTTATGGTATAAAAAAAAGTCTCAATCCCATAGTAATAATTCCTGGTACCATCATTGGTGGTATTGAGAGCCAGGAAATCTCTGTTAGCCCAAAAAAATCCATACGATAAACCCATGATGAGACCTGCCAGAAACACCCCCATGGTATCCAATTGTTGAAGGAGCATCATGGCAAACATGGATATTCCACTTAACAACATACCGAAGGAATAAAGCCATGCGATTTTTATTCTATTCAGCAAAAAACCATTTATCATAAATGTCAGCGGTATTCCGGTATAAACAGCCAATTGAAAAATGACGACAAGACTAATATCGGAGGAGTTACGCATTATATAGGCTCCGATAAACAACTCTATAATAGGGCCGACAAGACCATAAATGAGGTTTGTTAACAATAATACTCTCATTCCTTTGGAATGCGAATTAAAAAAGTCGAATTCTTTTACTATTTTACTTAACATCATGCTAGGTTTAACAAAGTAGATAAAATATGTGAAATAGAAAAAGTAGCCCCACAGATTACTTCATCGGAAGCACCGTAATACATGTGAACAGTATCACCATCCACAATGTGCCCATTGGTAAAAACAACATTTCCAAAAAAACCATTTAGCTCGTAATCTGCTTCAGGATGTAAGATAGGTTCAACGGACCTTGCAAGCACTAAAGAAGGGTCATTTAAATCAAATAATACGGCGCCAAGACAATATCTATTATTAAAATCTGCCCCGTGATAAATCTCTAACCATCCTTCTTTGGTTTTTATGGGTGCAGCCCCGGCGCCAATTCTGGCACAGTCCCACATACCTGGGCGAGTCTGCATCACACACTTGTGTTGTCCCCAGTGAATCAAATCCAGTGAAGAGGCTTGCCAGATAAAATTTCCCCCAAGTTCAATGCCAGATGGTCGGTGAAGGCAATAATACTTTCCACCAATTTTTTCTTCGAAGATAGCACAGTCCTTATTGTGTGGTGGAATGATCATGCCTGATCGTTCAAAATTTATCCAATCTTCCGTAGTTATTAAACCGACACCTACACCAAATGCTGAAACCTGAGTAAAAGTAAGTACATATTTGCCTTCAATAAAGCTTACCCTACAATCTTCTATCCCGTAGGTTTCAAGTTCTCCTTTTCCAAAAATTTCTGTTTTAAAATTTTGTGGCTCATAAAAATTTATGCCGTCATCACTACAAACCAGCCTTAAATGGGACATGGTGGACAGATACATTTTATCTTTATATTTCACCATCCGAGCATCAGAAAGATCCAAATCAGGGTCAGAAAGAGAAAAAGTAAGTATCTCAATATTATCTTCTTTGTTAAGGATGGGAAGAGATACAAAACCTTCTTCCTGTTTAGGTCGTTCTGCCACGCGTAAAAGCAACCATGTTTTATTCTGGAAAGAAAACACCCCTGGATTAAGGACACATTCAACAATCATCCCTTCAATACTTGGCCTGACATCACTTGTTACAATAAAAGGATTTTCAGCAAATCTTTTTACCATGCTTCCTTCTGGCATATTATTAACCATGTTATTTTTTTGGTTGTTCAAAATGAATTAGCGCCCATTTTAAATTTAGGAGAATGAAAATTAATTTCACTCTCCTAAATATTTAAAATGCTCAAATCATGTAAAATATCATTTTACATCAACGAAGAAATTACAACTTAATGAACTTAACAGAACCGATGTTACGACCATCTACAATAAAGTTGACATAATACATTCCAGCAGGATATCTATCTGTATTTACATTCAGTTGACTGGAACTTAATTCAAGATTTGAAAGATTATACCCTTCATATTGTCTTCCAACATTATCCATTATCCTAATTTTGACATTTGAATTTACAGGAAAACCATGCTCAATAGTCAGGATATTTGAGACTGGATTAGGTGATAATTTTACATCCCCATAAGATGCAATGGCAAAATCTGTCAATCCAGTTGTTCCTCCGTTAAATAATTTTAAAATTTCTGCACCTGTAAGCGCTTTATTATAAATTTTCACATTATCAAGAGCGCCTGGGAAATATTGACCTCCATCTACATTATTGCTTCCAAAACAAAGGGCTCTGTTCGTACTGTTAAGTTTAGTTGCAACGGGTTTGGTAGCCACTTGCTGACCGTTTACATAGATGATGTTTTTTGCTCCATCATGTACCATGGTAACATGCCACCAATTACCTTTAACCATTTCATTTCCATCACCACTATCCATATCAGAAATAAAAGATGGAAACTGAGTATTTTTACCATTTGTCGTCCAAACAATTTTTAGGTGCTGAGGCAAAGATATTTTCCACCGCTCACTCCAATGACCGAAGTTTATCACATAAGCTTCTCCATCTTTTATATTGACATTATCGACTCTTATCCAGAAACTTACAGTAGTAAAATCAGAAATAAGCTGCACCGAATTTTTTACCAGGACAGAATCCTTATCACCGTCGAACTTTATATTTTGTTTGCCCGCCCCAAGACGGTGTGTAGCAAGTTCAAAAACAGGATTACCCCCAATGACACCGTGATTATTATATGGCGTAGCATCATTCGCATTTCCATCAAAAGGATAATGGGCTACCAGACCAGCTTCACCCGTATCTAATGGCTTTGACGTTTTAAGTGTAATCTCTGCAATGGCAGATTTATTTCCTGACAAGTCAAATGCATAGACTTCAAAAGTATATGAAGTTTCGGTTTTCAGACCACCAATAAATTTAGATGTAGCAATATCTGAAAGAGAATCTGAAAATAAACCATCCACTAATATAACGTAACCAGCTAGTTTTCTGTCATCAACAGACGGTTCCCATGTCAATAATACAGAATTTGACCCGACATTTCCTTTAAGGTTACCTGGCTTTGTAGGTGGTGTTTTATCAGGTGAGGGATCTTGACCTGACGTCGCCTTTATAGTAGAGATAAGAGATTCATTACCAGCAGCATCAATGGCAGATACGCCCAAAACGTAATTTGTCAAAGCTTTTAATCCAGTTAAAGCCGTGCTTAATCCAGGTACTGTTTTAATCAATTTACCGTCCAAATAAACATTATAACCTGTAACTGCAACATTATCAGTACTCAATGCCCAGGCTAAGTTAATGGTTGTAAAACTAACCGTAGCAGATAAATCTAAAGGTGCAGATGGTCGGATGGTATCTGTAGTCGCTGGTGCAGTAGATTGGGTTTTGTATAGATCAGCTACTTCTGTTGCAGTTAATGCTTTATTATATATCTGAACCTCATCTAAATCCCCATCAAAATAATTTCCTTTGTCAATCGGTTCATACCCAATGCCTAAATTATATTTGGTTTTCTTTAAGGCACCCGCAAAAGCTTTTTCATTAACTTTAACTCCATTCATATAAATTTTATCCGCCACACCGTCATGCGTCATAACAACATGTTTCCATTCACCGACTTTCAATTCATTGCCATTCCCTGAATCGACATCATTACAGCAGGATGTTGCATTGGTAGTAAATACTGGTTTTCCATGAGAAGGAAGGGATACTTTCCATCTTTCCTGCCATCCGCCATGCGAGAGAATATATACCTCTCCGGAAGCAGGAAGCTTATTAACCTTTGCCCAAAAACTTACCGATGTAAAATCTGAAGCAAGTTGTACTGAGTTAGCTGCTTCTTGAAAGGCAGTTTTCCCATCAAAATTTCTTGCCTTATTAACTTTCCCAAAACGGTCTTTTGTCCTTTGGGAGCTACCGTAAGAATGATTTTGATAGTTTGTAAGGTCATTATCATTTGTATCAAAGGTATAATTTGCAACCAATGAAGATGAAGATGAAACAACTGCTGTTTTCTGAACATCGAACAATGCTTTTATTTCAACCGCTGTTAAGGCTTTATTAAAAATCATCACGTCATCCATGCTACCATCAAAAAAACTACCATTATCAATAGGATCATAACCTATTCCCAAAGGAAATTTTGTTTTCTTTAAAGCCCCGGTAGTTGCTTTTTGATTGGCCAGCGTACCATTGATAAATATCTGATCCTGAGCACCGTCATGCACCATTGCCACATGCGTCCATTGACCTGGTTTTAACTCATTACCATTTCCAGAATCCATATCGCTACAGCAGGCAGTAGCATTGGTAGTAAATACAGGTTTACCATGTGAAGGCAGCGATATTTTCCAACGTTCCTGCCAGCCACCATTGGACATTAAATAGGCTTCACCGGAAGCAGGAAGCGTTTTCGGATTTACCCAGAAACTAATGGTTGTAAAGTCAGACTGTAAAGCAGCCGAGTTTTCAGCTTTGGCTGCACCATAAATGGCATTATTTGCCCATCCATGCCGGTTAGTTGCTGAAATAGCTTTACTATCAAAAATGGCATTATTTTTAAATTGTGTTGAATCTGTGCCGTTGCCATTCAAAGAGTAATTAGCAACCAAAGCATTTTCAATACCAGGAAATTTAGCCTGAGTGTTGTAAATAGCCGTAACTTCCTGATCAGTAAAGGCATAATTGTAAATTTCTATATCATCAAGCTGGCCATCAAAATAACTTCCTTTATCTATTGGATCATAGCCAATCCCTAAAGGATGAATCGTTGATTTCAATGCACCGGCGTAAGCTTTTTGATTGACCTTTACCCCGTTCATATACATTCTGTCCACCGTGCCGTCATGAATCATAACGACATGTTTCCACACCCCTGGTTTTAATTCATTACCAGTTCCTGAATCCATATCATTACAACAAGATGCGGCATGGGTAGTGAAAACAGGTTTTCCATGAGTTGGTAAAGAAATTTTCCATCGTTCCTGCCAACCACCATTAGATAAGAGATATACCTCTCCTTGAGCTGGTAAACTACCAACATTCACCCAAAAGCTAATGGTTGTAAAATCAGAATTTAATTGCGCAGAATTTGAAGCGGTAACTTTAGCATTTTTACCATCAAATGATAGTGAGCTATTGCCATAACCAAAGCGATCTGTTCTGTACGTTGCACCGGAAACCACCGCGGTATTGTTGAAAGTTGAACCATCTTTGCCAAATTCATCAAAGCGATATGAAGCAACTTTACTATTTGGGGTAATAACCGGAGCGGTTGACTGAGCTGTGTAAAGCGCAGTAATCTGAGTGGCAGTCAATGCTTCGTCATAAATCATAACCTCATCAAGTTGTCCGTCAAAGTAATTTCCTTGGTCAATAGGATCATATCCAATACCCAACGGACTGGATGTTTTACCCAAAGCACCCGCATAGGCTTTTTCATTCACCTTAACACCGTTCATATACATTTTATCAGTAACACCATCATGTGTCACAACAACATGTTTCCATTCATTGATTTTGAGCTGATTTCCGTCTCCTGAATCCATATCGTTACAACAAGTTGTAGTACGCACCGTGAATACAGGTTTTCCGTGAGAAGGCAAGGAAATTTTCCATCTTTCCTGCCAACCACCATGAGATAAGAGATATACTTCACCCTGAGCAGGCAATGTTCTCACTTTAACCCAAAAACTGATGGTAGTGGAAGCAGATTGAAGTTGGTTACCATTCTTAGCCGTGACAGCACCTTGCTTCCCGTCAAAAGAAATGGCACTATTTGCCCAACCAAATCTATCTGCTGATAAATTAGCTCCATTCGCGGAAGCTTCATTTTTAAAAGCGGAACCATCTCTGGTATTACCCGAAAAAGTATATGATGCCACAGGAGTTTGCGAATGCCCCCCTGTTATTATGGCAAAAAGCAGTAAAAATAAAGGTAAAAAACGCTTCATATTTTTGCAATTAATTGGTGAATGAATTATGGTTTGATAAATTGAATACTTTGAATGATTTCTCCTACATCGCTTAATACTTGAAGGAAATAATTTCCAGCGGGTAAAGCCCCAACATTTATTTCCATATCTGACATCCCATTAACACGTTTACTTATTAACTTTTGACCTTTAATGTCAAAAATGGAGATATCTAAAATCTTTGCCTCATTTTCAGTTAAACTAATAAAAAGGGTATGATCTACCGGATTTGGATAAATTTGGAGTTTTCCTTCAGCACTAATGTTTTTAATTTTAGACACTATTTCAGGAACATACAACTTAGTGACTTCATTGGGATGAAGGCCATAGTCGAAAATTTTGATCTCATCCATTATGCCTTTATAATTGTAAGCGGCATCAGTAGGTAACATCTGTCCCATCAATAATGGTAAAGTGGACGTTCTGATACTTCCTGTCTGTGGTTTGAATGTGTTCAATTTTCCATTGACAAAAAGCAGCATAGTCTCGCCATCATAAGAAGCAACGATATGATAAATACTATCTGATATCAAAACAAAATCACTGTCCAGATCTACAATTTTCGATGTTGTGTTTATGGTCCAGCGAATATTTTTTGTTGGCGTCACAGAAAGTTTCCATCTGTTTTGCCAACTTGCGTGAGAAAGTAAAAATATCTCCTTATCTGCCGAGAGGATAGGTTTACACCACAAGGAAATAGTGATACTATTTTCAAAATTTAGTTTCGGCTTAAAGGGAACTTCAATATGCTGGGCGCCACCGTTAAAATAATAAGATTCAAGAGGTTTGCCCTTAAAATCAGCCGTCAGAATGGCCCCTTTAGGAACGCCGTTCAATTCATTTCCACTTTTATCATTGGCATTTCCAGCAAAAGGATACCAGGCAATTAATTGTCCTGAACCTTTAAAATCTTTTACTAAAATGTTGATTACCGCTTTAGTAAGCTCCCCTTTCCCATCTTCCACCGTCACATGAATAGGATAAATTCCTTCTTTATCAGGAGCAGTCCATTGTATTGATTTTCCTAAAGCCGTGATTTTACCGCTACTGGCAGTCCAGGTATAGACTAAGGAGTCCCCATTTTCATCCTTCGCAAAGCAATCGATAGCAATCGTTTCATTTTTTCCGGTATATAATTTTGCTGTGAATAAATTTTCAATGACCGGTGCTTTATTAATCTCATTCACTACCTCTAAAACAATACTTAAACTGTCCTCATTTCCATCTTCATCCCTTACCACAACCTTTATAGCCGATTTTCCAATGGTCTGAGGTGCTTTCCACAATACTTCCTTATTTGTACCTGTAATACTTCCAAGATCCGTTGACCATTTGTAGGTCAAAGTAGGAGAATCAGCATCTTCTGCGGTACAAAAAACAGCACAGCTTTTTCCTTTTTCAACCTGTTGGATTTGAGACTCAAGCGCTTTAATTCTCGGTGAAGATTTAAAAGTGACTTTGCTTTGACTGTAATCAACGAACCTATTGGCAATAAGCATCTTGTTTTTGTCATAAGTTACTATTCCGCCAGTAGGCGTGACAACAACTATCACCGCTTCCCTGGCAGGAATGATGATACTTACCATACCCGTTTTGTTTTCAGCGATGAATTTTTCTGACAGGGTTTCGTATAAATCATGCTGCCCATTTCCCAATTCTAACAGAACCGCTTTTGGAGAATCAAAAGGATTATAATAACAATAGGTTGGGAATGAAGCATCGGCATAAAAATCAGTAGCATTAAGATTTAATTGAAGGATTTTATCCACATTGGTTGTGCTGATAATAGAACCTAAATAGCCTACTGAAGAACTTCCATAAATAGCCAGATTGGTAGCGGACCAACCACCTCCCAATGCATCTCCAGTGGAATAAGGGGAGAAAATCTGAAATTTTTGCTTCATAGACTCATGGGCAATCAGGCTATTTGAATCATTGAATTGAGACCAACCCATTCCATCTTGTTGATTGGAAGGTAAAAAACCAGGATAAAACAATCTGGAAGCATTACTCAGATTGAGCAACCATTTGCCAATCGCTTTGGCAAATCTTTTGTCATATCTTAACATAGGAACCAACGCTGCTGCCTGTTGTACCCCATTCATCAAAAAAGCATAATCATTTCCTCCATCATTTGCTTCACCGACCAGACCAGACACATCATAATTCCCCCATTTACCAATAATAGTTCCCCAACCACGCAATGGTCCTCTGTTAAAACACCAATTGACCATTTTTTCAACATTATATTTGGCGCCAATTTCTGCATTCATTTTAGCGGCAACATAAGCGCCATAAGGGAGCTGAAGTTCATAGGAAGGATTAGAAGTTAGACCATTCATATATTCCATGGACCACTCTGCCCCTTTCAGATATTCTCTATTTTTTGTTTTTTTAAATGCGTGATAAAGTAACCAACTAAATGTACCCGCCGATTCAGGTTCCTTCACTCCATTGACATTGCCCTCCATTGTTTTGAAATTCCATGCTCTGAAATTCATGGATGCT
This sequence comes from Haliscomenobacter hydrossis DSM 1100, assembly GCA_945878825.1. Taxonomy (GTDB): domain Bacteria; phylum Bacteroidota; class Bacteroidia; order Chitinophagales; family Saprospiraceae; genus BJGN01. Next base: position 6,817 of record CAMDWC010000023.1, on the reverse strand, counting down.
GCTGCCCAGGGGGTTCCCTTTCCACCCATTTTTCGTGTAGCTTCCAGAAATTTATCAGCTACAGACTTAAATTGAAAGGTAGCTTCACTGTTAAAATCAGGAAATTTGTCATATAACTGATAAAAATAGACGTTGGGCATGACATCATACCACCAGTCACCACCACTTCCGGCAGATGCATTATTCAGATAAATATTTTCTCCATTGGCTTTATTGAAAAAATCCTGGGACATCACGAGTCTGTCCAATCCATAAATATTTCTGATATTCTGACCAACCAGCGCAGCACCTACCAATGAAGGCAGAATATTGATCCCTTCTGCATTTTGTTTTGAGAAGGTTCCAACATAAGTATGTAATTTTATTTGCTTTTGTAAAGGATAATTAATACCATTGGAAGTGTACGAAACTAAAGGAAGAAATGTTCCGCTTTTATTACTGTCGTATATGAAAGAATCGTATTTGATGGCAACCTGTTTCCAGTCCCTCATAACATAAGGCTCCGGTTGTTGAGGCATGGATTCAATACGAGAAATATTAATCTGGCCTTGTTGCCCGACTAAAAAAGTGGTGAACATCAATAATAAAAACAGTAATTTATATTCAAGAAATTTCTTCATTAGTAATTAGGGTTTTGTAACAATGAGGGATTCAGGTCTATTTCCGTTTGAGGGATGGGAAACAACTCGTGTTTACCTTTTTGGAAACCTGGTAATGATTCTGCGGCTATTCCCCATCTTACGAGATCAAAAAACCGATGCAGTTCGAAGCCAAGTTCTGTTTGTCGTTCACGCCTAACTGCCTGCCTCAAAGTAACTTGATTTGTTGATGTAATGGCAGGCAAGGTACCCGGAACAGCTGTTTGCGCTCTTGCCCTTGCTCTAACCGTTTCAAGTGGGGCAAGTGCTTCCTGCATTCTACCTAATTCAATCAATGCCTCGGCTTCCCATAGCAGCACTTCCGCATATCTTATGGCAGGATAATTAATATCACCATCCGCTTTTTGGGTCAGTTCTGAATTTGGCTGCAAAAACTTTCTGGGGCTATAGGTAGTGGATGAAAATGAATTTTTGTAAATCAACCCAAAGTATGGGTCATTATTCATTGCCACGGTGAATTTAAGCCTGGGATCATTAGGCTCGAAAACACTAACATAGAGCGGAGTAACTTCGGCAAAGCCATAACCTAAGAATTTTATGGAAGCCCACCATTGATTAATAAAATTACCCACGCCCAATTCCAGATTGGTATGCTGTATCTCCCATACAGATTCTGTATTGTTCTGAGATAATTTCATGAAATTTTCTCTATAATCCTTAACTAATTTGTAGGTATTTAAGGCTTTTATTTTTGAAGTATATTCAAGCACCTTGATATAATCATTTACATATAAACTGACTTTTGCTGCTAAGGCCAATGCAGCTCCTTTTGTAGCCCGACCTGTATTTGAAACATTATGGGAGAGAGGAAGCAGATTAGCCGCTTTGTCACAATCGCTTAATATTTGCTTATATATATCCGCTTTGGAACTTTTCTTTATTTTCAATTGATCTGGGGGCGTCACTTTAAAATACAAGGGAACATCCCCGAAAACCTGAGTGAGTAAAAAGTAATAATATGACCTTAAGAAAAGAGCCTCACCGATAATCTGATTTTTTGATCCCTCCGGCATATTAACTTTTACAATATTGTCAAGCACCAGATTACATTGGGTAATGCCTTTAAATTGCAATTTCCAGTAACTATTCAGCTCCTCTGTACGTGGGGTATAAGAAAAGGTTTCCATTTCCACAATGCCTGGCCTCGAGCCATCACCTCCGGGAATAGCCGCATCCCCCGTTACTTCTGCAAATGCCCATAAAAAGTTGTTATTAGCGTTATTAAAAAGCAAAGGATTATAAGCGGCATTGATGGACTGAACCGCATCATTTTCTGTTTGAAAAAATGATCCTGCGTCTAATATAGCTATGGGCTCTTTATCCAAAATAGCCTCGCATCCCGACAGTTGAAATAATACTAAAATAATCGTTAACCTCATTGCACTTTTCATAATAACTATCTTATAAATTGTCAATCAATATTATCTAAAAGTCAACCTTAATCCCTGCAACAAAAGTGCGGGGAGAAGGAACGGTGCCCCAGTCGATGCCAACAGCTAAATCTGATGATAAGCCAAGCCCACGAGTATCATTGGCATTCGCCTGAATTTCAGGATCCAGGCCAGGATATTTTGTAAAAGTGAGTGCGTTTTGTACCGTTAAATAAACCCTGAATGCCATGACCTGATCCATGCGGAGCAATTTTTTGAGATCATATCCCAATGAAATATTCCTGATTCTCATGTAGGAACCATCATAAAGAAATCGTGTGGACGGTCTTCTATTACCGTTTCTGTCATCAATACTTACTTTAGGAATATTGGTATTTGTATTATCGGGTGTCCACCTGTTTAGGATATCGGCATAAGAATTAAAGCCTCTCGATTGTGTTTCGTAAGCAAAATTTCCATAAAGAAAATAGATATCATTACCCTGAACACCTTGAATCAAAAGGGAAAAATCAAGTTCTTTCCAGTTAAAACCGCATTGCATGCCGTAGGTAAAATCAGGGAATGGATTTCCGGCATGAAAACGATCTTTATCGTCAATAACCTTGTCATTATTGATATCCCTGAATTTGATATCACCTGGTCTTGTATCTTTTGACTGAAATGGACTGGCAGCAATTTGTTCCTGCGTCTGAAAGATTCCCTCCATATCCCACAGGAAAAATGAACCTATTGGCCTACCCTGCTCCGTTTTTGTCAAAGGTCCATCGGAGAGTCCGAATCCTCCGAGAATAGGTTCGCTCCCGGCAATAGATAAAACATTATTTTTGACGATGGAAAAATTAGGCGTAAAGTTATAGTTGAAATTTTTAGATCCTGTCCTATACGCTAATGCAACCTCCATACCTCTATTCTCAATGGACGCTGCATTTACGAAAGGCGGTCTTTGCGAACCACCAGATTGTGGTATTGGAACTCTGACAAGCACATCGTTTGATATTTTTTTGAAAAAATCAACGACAACAGTCAGCTTATCCTCCCAAAAACCGAGATCAAATCCCAGATTAGCTTGCGTACTTGACTCCCATTTAATACCACTATTACCTGTCTCCAGAATAGAGGCACCAGTTACTATCTTATCTCCAAAAGTATAAACGCGTTCACCCGTATTTACAAGGGAACTATATGGATAAACACCTATCTCCTGATTGCCAAGTTTTCCCCAGCTAGCTCGAATTTTCAATTCCGAAATGAAATCATTCCCCTTTAAAAATGATTCATTAGAGACAATCCATCCTGCCGAAACGGATGGAAAAACACCCCATCTGTTATCTTTTCCAAATCTGGAAGAACCATCTTTTCTGACGGCTACACTTAAGAGATATTTATTATTATAGTTATAGGAAGCCAGTCCAAAGTAGGAAACTAAACTCCATTCAGTTGCAATACCTGAAACGCCAACATTTTTTATGTCCTCAGCTACAGAGGCATTAAGGTAACGGAATAAAGGATCGGTTCTCCTAAAATTATTGGCAGATGCCCCAAGATAATCGGTTCGATTTTGAATAACCTCAGTACCTAACAAAGAAGAAATTTTGTGTTTACCGAACTTTTTATCATAGGTAGCCGTCGAATTCCAAATTAAGTTTTGATTAAAAACCCTGCCCTCATTTAGGGAAGTAGGATTATAGATGGCATCTGAGAGATATTCCTTAAATAGCTTATCTTTTTCAAAACTAAAATCCCCACCTAAAGTAGTTCTTACTTTCAATCCCTTTATCAGATTTAATTCGGCATATACATTTCCAAAAATCCGACTTCTGTTTATTTGCCAATCTGTATGATCTATTAGCACCAATGGATTTGCATTACCGTCTCCGTAAAGTACGGGATCGCCTAACTCCGAGGTAACATTTATATCTGACCCATCTTTATTTTTTCCTGAAAAGACTGGCGAAGCTATCAAAGCATATCTTACGGCACTCAGTTCATTTCCAGGCCCAAAACCATCACCCGAGGCGCCTATCACTTTTCTGGAAGTATGCCCAAATGAAAGATTATTTCCCAATTTAAGCCACTTATTCCCTGTTTCCCCATTGATTCTAACCTGGTATTTTTTAAAATTCTGCCCCCTGAAAATACCATCCTGGTCCTGGTAATCTGCAGAAACATACACATTACTATTATCTGTTCCTGACATTGCTGATATAGAAAACTGACGAATGGGTGCATTGGAAAAAACACGATCCAACCAATTCACATCTGGTAAGGTATCTGCAATGGCCGGATTATAGGTTGAAACCTGATTTGCAGGATTTCTAAGTTTATTGGCATTGGTGATTGCCTCATTTCTGATTAAAAGATAGTCCCGGGCGTTTAATAACTCAGGTAGCCTGACAGGTGTTTGTACACCGGTAGAAGAATTAAATGAAAAGGAAGTTTTTCCCGTTTTGCCCCGCTTAGTAGTAATAAGAATGACTCCGTTTGAAGCTCTTGAGCCATATATCGCAGCTGATGCACCATCTTTCAGGACTTCAATGAATTCAATATCATTTACAGAGAACATGTTTATATTACCTGAAGTAGGCACACCATCGACAATAAATAAGGGGTTATTGTTGCCTAAAGTACCGGCGCCTCTTATACGCACAGCCATATCGTCACCGGGAGATCCTGTAACCTGAGTCACAGAAATACCGGGTGCTTGCCCTTGCAATGCTTGCTCAATACCGGAAACCACAAGTTTTTCAACATCTTTTGTCTTTATGGATGATATAGCTGAAGACACATCTGTCCGGGTTTCTTTTCGATAACCGGTAATGATTATGTCATCCATTAATCTGGATTCTTCTTCCATCGTAACATCAATCAATGATTGTGAACCAACCGATATTTCAAGAACTTTATAGCCAAGATAATTGAATACTAAAATGGAATTAGATGATTTGACTTTCAACGAATAACGACCCTCAACATCCGTAACCGTCCCATTGTCTGTATTTTTTTCTATTACCTCCACGCCAATCATAGGTTTCCCATCTATTTCTTTGGCCATTCCTTTTACGGTTATTGACTGGGCCGTTATCATGAATGATAACATAATAAATAATGAAGTAAATGAATATTTAATAGTATTACTTTTAGCTTCTGATGTAAAATCATTAAAGAACCTCATGACATGTGCATTTAATATTTATTCTGCTAGAGCAAAATTATTTTATTTATTACCTATAAAATGATGCTTTAATGACATTATTCAATACTTTTATGAAATACATCGAATTAAAACAAAACTTATAGGAACTTTACAAAGTGCTTATCTCTATTAAATATTAGATTATGCAAAAAACGCTTGAGATATGAATGTTTTTCATGAAAATACCCCACTGAAAGACAATGATGTTTGTGTTGTTTTAGATTCATCAAATAATGGATTTGATTATCCAATTCATAACCATCCAGAAGTAGAAATAAACCTTGTTTTGGGCATGTCAGGTAAGAGAGTGGTTGGAGATTCCACTGAAAGCTATTATGAAAATGACCTTGTAATTATTGGTCCTTATGTTTACCACAAATGGTTCGGAGATGATAATCTTTTGAACAAGAATGAACCTTACCGAGTCATAACGATTCAGTTTGATCCAAAACTTTTTTCTACTTCATTATTGTTGAAAGACAGTTTTTATAGTATTCGTAATTTATTGAAAGAGTCTTCAAGAGGCATTCATTTTACTGGAAAAACTTTTGAAAAAGCCAGTAAAATTATGATTGAGATGACAGAAAATAAAGGTTTTGATAACACTATATCCTTCTTAAAATTACTTCATTTTCTTTCAAAAGGGTTAGACAGGAGATTTCTTTCTTTTCTTGACTTTGAAATATCAGGTTCGCGAATGAATAATCATCGGATTCAGATTGCGTATGCTTATATTATGCAGCATTATACCGATTCAGTTTTCAAAATGAAGGACGTGGCCTCAAAATTACAAATGAGTGAAACGGCTTTCAGTCATTTTTTCCAGAAACAATCTTTCAGATGTTTTAGTGATTTTCTCATTGACCTCAGGCTGGCTAAAGCTTGTAAACTAATCCTTGAATCAGACATGACCATTAGTGAAATAGGATATAAATCTGGTTTTAATAACCTGTCAAATTTCAATCGTTTATTTAAAAAATATAGAGGCTTTTCACCTAAAGAATTCCGAAAAAAACACTTCCAAAATCTGGATTTTACCTGGGATAAACAGGTGACTCCCTGGCAATTTGTGCCAACCAATGAAAATGAAAATGAAATTTTGAAGCCAGTAGAATATTCAACAAAAATCCTTCATTTATGATATTGAAGCCTATGTAAGATAGTCGGCATAGCATAGATCTTATCCGGATAGTTACGCGATTATATAAGGTTCAATTGCCTTTTTAACGATTCTATTTCCATTTGCAAGGCTACATTTTTTTGAATTTCAATTTCCGAACGCTTTTCCTCTGATTCAGCCCGTTTTTTCAGCTCTTCAGCACGTACTTTTTCCACCTCAGTTCGCTTTTTCTCTAATTCAGTTCGCTTTTTTTCATCCTCAACTCGCTTTTTCTCTGCCTCCGTTCGTTTTTTCTCTGTCTCAACTCGTCTTTTCTGTAATTCAGTGCGCTTATTTGCGTTTTCCACTTGCTTTTTCGTCCGCTCGTAGCGTTTCTCCGATTTATCTAATAATTTATCTTTTTGGGCAATAACTACGTCCTTTTTTCCCAGTTCCCGCTCAAAAATTCGATCTA
>CAMDWC010000022.1 GCA_945878825.1 Haliscomenobacter hydrossis DSM 1100 | reverse complement strand
ATCAGATTCAAAAAATTTTCCAATATTTTCTTTCCATGGGGAGTCATGATAGATTCCGGGTGAAACTGAACCCCATACACAGGAAAATGCTTATGTTTCATAGCCATTATCTGTCCCTCCTCATCAAAAGAAAGAACTTCCAAGACGTTAGGAAGCGCCTCATTTTTCACCACCCAACTATGGTAACGACCTACTTCAAAAGAATGAGGTAAGCCTTCAAACAGTCTATCCGTTCCTTGAACGGCGGAAATAGTCGATGAAACGCCGTGAAAAACCTTAGATAAATTGGCTAGTTCTGCGCCAAAAGCTTCTCCAATGGCCTGGTGACCGAGACAAATACCTAAAATAGGTTTTTTGTCAAAATATTCCTTAATCACAGCGGGCATAATTCCTGCATCTAAGGGTAACCCAGGACCTGGGGAAAGGATAATGACATCCCATTGATTAACTTCCTCTAAGGTAATAGCGTCATTCCTGACTACATCAGGCTTTATGCCTGTAATGCTCCACAAATATTGGACTACATTAAAAGTAAAAGAATCGTAATTATCGATAACTAAAATTTTCATAATAATTTTGCTGATTTTCCAATATTTTCCGCTTCTGTCAATGCCTTTTTTAAGGCGCCCAATTTGTTATTGACCTCCTGTAACTCACTTTCGGCATCACTTACTTGCACTATGCCCGCCCCTGCCTGATAAAAAAGGGTATGATTGAGGCTTAAAAATGATCTGATAACGATGGCCTGATTAATTTCACCGTTAAAACCCAAACATCCAATAGAACCGCCATAAAAACCTCTTGCCTGATTTTCATATTTGCTGATTAGTTCGATTGCCTTATACTTTGGAGCTCCAGAAAGGGTGCCTGCGGGGAAGGTATCCGCAAATATTTGATAAGGATTTGTTTCAGGAGATAATTGACCCTCAACTGTTGAAACCAGGTGAATCACGTGGCTATAATACTGAATTTCCTTTAGTTTTTTAACTTCAACATGTAGCGCATGCCTTCCTAAATCGTTTCTGGCCAAATCTACCAACATGATATGCTCGGCATTTTCCTTGGGATCCATCGCTAAATCTTTGGCTCTTTGGGCATCTTCCGTAATATCACCCGTCCTTTTGTAGGTTCCGGCAATTGGATTAATATAAGCCTTATTTTCTTTCACAATGATTTGAGCTTCAGGGGAGGAACCAAAGATTTTATAGCTACCATAATCAAAGAAAAACAAGTAAGGAGAAGGATTTATGGAACGGAGCACCCTGTAAACATTAAATTCATCTCCTTTGAACTTTTGGCTAAACTGTCTGCTAAAAACAATTTGAAATACATCGCCTACCTGACAATGATGTTTTCCAAGACGCACTAATGCTAAGAAATCATCATCTGTTAAATTGCTATCTTCTCCGCCTTCTAAATAGAATGGGTATTCAGGAACTTTTTGATTACTTAAAAGAGATTTTAGTTTATCATCTGACGGAAGCTCCCCCGGGAGAAGATTTTCAAGAATAAACAACTCATTTTTGTAATGATTAATGGCAATGATATATTTGTAAAGGGAGAATCTAATATCGGGTATATCCTGTTTTTTCTTTTGCGGATCAAACGTAAATGTATCAAAATACTGAACCCCTTCAAAGCCTACATGGCCAAAAAAACCATTAAAAACGGGTAAATGTGCGATATTATCCACCTCAAAAGTGGAAATAAAGTCTTTTAAAACGGATGGGACAGATTGTTCATTACTTACCCAAATTTCTTCGGTCGCATTGGCAGGATGCGTCAGCGTAATTAATCCATTATCTACGGTAATACCCGCAATAGATTGAAGGCCAATGTATGAAAAACAATCGGAAGCGCTGCTGAAATCATTAGATTCTAATAAAACGGGATCAGTAAACGAATCCCTCACTTTCAAATAAAGAGATACTGGCGTCAGAAAATCTGCTAGTTGCCTTGATACAACGGTTCTTAAACGTACTTTTTCCTGTTTCATAAAATTTCATTTAAAAGTAAAGCGGTTTGTCAGGAGACCCGACAAACCGCTTTTATATAAAATACATAGCATGCCTAATCACCCTTTCGAGGAAGAAAAACGCCAACGCCAAGTAATAAATAGGTTCATAATTAGAGAATGTTTAATTCTTCGACAAATTTAAATGAAAAATTATAATAATCAAGCTAAAAATTTAAAATTAATGTAAAATTTGCCAAATTAATTGTCTGAGGATATCATCATTTGGTTTGGAGGTAGCCTGATAATTGACGCCCTTTGAATGTAAATCTGCTTCTTTCAAATAATGGAAAATGGAAACGAGTTTAGCCTGGTTAAATTTAGAGGCAGCCAGCTTATAATCGCGGAGAAAATAATTATTCTTCAAATCCAATGCATCAAGTTGTTCTTTTTCAGAAAGATGAGCTACAAATTGATATTTATACACCTTACTGAAAAAGGAAAAAACGGAGGAAATGACAGGAATATTTTGATTTTTACCACTATCGGAAAAATAGGAAACAATCTTATTGGACAAAAGAATATCCTTAACTGCCAGCGCTTTTTGCAATTCAAACACATTAAACTCTCTACTTATGCCAATATGTTTTTCAATATCTCCTTTTGAAATAATTTGGCCTTGAGGAACATTGAGCAAAAGCTTATCTAATTCATTCACAATCTTTTGCAAATCGCTACCAATATTTGCCGCAATCAAAGAAGCCGATTCCTGATCTATTTTTCTCTGTAAACCAGACAAATATTCTTCTATCCAAGGCCCCACCTGATTATCATATAGCGGTTTACTTTCAAGAACGACCGCTTTATCTTTTAGTACCTTCCCCAGGGAAGTATTCATATTCAACTTCCCATTTTTATAGGCAACCACTAAAACCGTCGACGGAGTTGGTGACTCAATATAAGCCTGAAGGTCCTTTAGGGTCTTCATATCCTGCGCTTCCTTGAGGATAACCAATTGCTTTTCAGCCATCATAGGGTATTTCCTTGAGGTATCGGTGACCATTCTATGATCGGAATCTTTGCCGTAGAAAAGAGAAAAGTTAAATGCCTTTTCTGAATCTGAAAGAAGATGATCCTCTATGTAATCGCAAACTACATCGATGAAATAAGATTCTTCTCCGTGTAAAAAATAGACAGGCTCAAAAGTTTTCTTTTTAAGCTTATTCATTAAATCTGAGAAGGAAAGAACCATAAAAAACTATTTTGCGTAAGAAAGAACGAGATCCTTAACAGCAGAAATCCATCGAGGATCATCATTTAAGCTAGGAACCAGATCTACCCTTTCTCCCCCTTTTTCAACAAATTCTTCCTGATATTCTACGCTAATTTCAATAAGGGTCTCCAGACAATCTGCCACGAAAGCGGGGGAAAAAACCAATAATTTTTTCGAACCTTCCTCAGCGCAATGATCCAGTACAACACTAGTATAAGGTTGCGCCCATTTATCGGGTCCCAACCTACTTTGAAAAGTAGTTGTGTAAGAACCCTCCTTCAGGTCAAGTTCCTTAGCAATGGCTTTGGTAGTAGCATGACACTGAGCCGAGTAACAAAACTGATTTACTTCCGATCTAACCAGACAGCAATCTTTTACTTTTAAGCAGTGATTACATTCATCGGCCTTTTTTAGTTGACGTTGAGGTAATCCATGATAACTGAACAAAATGTGATCGTAAGAGGGGATATCAAACTTCCTTGCATTATCTGCGAAAATTTGAATCATAGGATCATAATCGCAATAGGAATTTATAAATGTAACCCCAGGAATAGACTGTTCCTTTCTTAAAATACGCATGACCTCGTCGTGAACCGAACCAGTGGTGGCCGATGCATATTGAGGAAAAAGGGGAAGAACATATAGATGGGTAATATTTTGCTTTTTCAACCTTTTCCAGGCATCTGAAATAGACGGATTTTGATACCTCATAGCTAACTCGACGTACCAGGAATCATCTAAAATTTCTTTTAGCCCATCAGCCACTTTAATACCATAAGCTTTTAACGGAGAACCTGTTGGAGTCCATAATTGCTTATATAATTTGGCAGATGAACCGGATCTCAAAGGAGCGATAATGCCTTGAACCAATGCCTGTCTGGCTAACCAGGGATAATCGATAACTCTGGCATCGGTTAAAAATTCACGCAAATACCTATATACATCCCACCTGGTGGGTGAATCAGGTGTGCCCAGATTTACTAGCAACAATCCATTTTTCGGCGAATTAGCCATATTCTTTTTATTTAATGACAAAATTACCTCTTTAACCCGAAAAAGTGTTAATGTGTTTAAATGAATTGGAAAACATATAACTTTGCCAAAAATAAAAGCGAAATGAAAAAACCTTTAATACTGGTAACAAATGACGACGGCATTAGTGCACCAGGTATAAAAGCACTCATTGAAGTGGCAATGAAATTAGGTGAGGTTGTGGTAGTTGCCCCCGATTCCCCCCAATCGGGAAAGGGTCATGCGATAACATTGGAACAACCATTGAGATTACATCCGGTAAATATTTATCCTGGTATTCAAGCCTGGGAGTGTTCAGGAACTCCGGTAGATTGTGTTAAACTGGCAAAAAATATTTTGTTGAAAGATAGAGAAGTCTCCCTTTGCGTTTCGGGAATCAATCATGGATCTAACGCTGCAATCAATATTCTCTACTCAGGTACACTTTCCGCAGCCATGGAAGCGTCGTTGGAAAAAATACCCTCTATAGGTTTTTCTCTGCTCGATTTTAATTGGGATGCCGATTTTGAACCCTGTAAAGAGTGGGTTTCGTATCTCATGGAATTTGTTCTTACGCAGGGAATTCCCATGGGAAATTTATTAAACGTCAATATTCCCGCTAAAAAAGATTTCCCTATTCAAGGGGTGAAAGTATGTAAACAAGCCAATTCCCGCTGGGTAGAAGAATATGTAACAGGTATTGACCCAAGAGGACAAAAATATTATTGGTTGACAGGGAAATTTGTAAATGAAGACGAAAATGGAGACACCGATATTAAGGCTTTGCAAGCGGGCTATATCTCCGTTGTGCCTTCGCACCATGATCTGACCAATTATAAATCCCTTCCTTCCCTAAAAATATTAGAAAAATAATGAACAGATTAAATGAAAATCAAAAAACCGAAATGCCCAAAGGTATTCTTGCCGGTTTAATCGTTCCATTTGTTAGTTATGCCGTTATGTTATTGTTAAATGAAAAAATTTCGGCCTTCGTTTTTAAGGAAGTAATGAAAGATGACTTAATTCTAGATAATAAAACAATAGCTATCTTAGCCATTTGTTTCAATCTATTACCCTTCCATTTGTTAGATAAAAAGAAACAGACCAGAGCTATGAGAGGAGTTCTCATTTCAACTTTTTTATTAGCCATGCTATGGCTATTCTTATTTGGTAAAGAAGCGATAACCCTGTCATGAAAATATATATTATCGCGGGAGAAGCGTCTGGCGATTTACATGGAAGTAATCTAATTTCTGCTTTAAAACAGGATGATCCGAATATTGAACTTCGAGCATGGGGCGGAAGTAAAATGGAAAAAGCAGGCGCCATCGTAGTTAAATACTATCAAGATTTAGCTTTCATGGGTTTTGTGGAAGTCTTAAAAAATTTGATGCCCATTCTTAAAAATTTTAAGTTTGCTAAAAAAGATATTCTTTCTTTCGCTCCAGACTATTTAATCCTAATCGATTACCCCGGATTTAATCTTAGAATGGCCAAATGGGCACATAAAAATAAAATACCCGTTGTATATTACATTCTCCCACAGATCTGGGCCTGGAATGAGCGACGGATTAAATATATAGAAAAATATACGCAGACCAGATTAGCTATTTTACCCTTTGAACAAGCTTATTATCGTACTAAAAATGTATCCTTACATTATGTAGGTCACCCCTTAGTGGAACACATAGAAAATTTTAAGAAACTAAACACCGAAGTATTTGCAAGTAATGAAAATCCATCCGAACCAAAAACCATCATAGCCTTATTACCGGGAAGTAGAATACAGGAAATCAAAAAACATGTTCCCCTGCTCATCCCGTTGGTTCAAAAAAATCCAACGCTACATTTTGAACTGGCGCTTGCCCCCGGGCTACCCGACGAAATGAGGCAGTATCTCATTTCTGTTTTTCCAAAAAATTTTTCTATCACCGAAAATATCTATCATCTGCTAAGCAAGGCAAAATGTGCCTTAGTGTGTTCAGGAACAGCCACCTTAGAAACGGCGCTGTTTAATGTTCCACAAATCGTTTTTTACCGAACTAACCTCGTCAATTATCTAATTGCCAAAGTGCTGATAAAGGTTAAATATATTTCACTGGTAAACTTAATTCTTCAGAAACCATTCCTCACGGAAGTAATTTATCCAATGAAGCAAGGTAAAAAACTAGAGGAAACATTTAACGATTTACTTAAAATGGAGCATCAAGTAAACTTTTATCAAGAATATGACGACATACGTACCCATTTAGGCAATAAAAGGGCTTCAAAAGAATGTAGTAAAATTATTTTTAATGTATAATTCATTATAATTCAATTAAATAAACAAATTAATTACAGTTTACACATATATTTTTATTATATATATTTTCTTTATGTGCTAATCTAAAGTTATATTTGAGGCAGCGGGAAAATCGCGCTCAATTACATATTATTTTAACATATATGTTAATTTAATAATACAAACTCCCTTATCTCTGAATATTTAGAGAGAATAACAACTTCACCACTTAAATCTACACCAGATGCAGCGTTCTAATGAAACGAAGGCAAAAGCCTTTCGTATTGAATTCTTTTTGCTTTTTTTATTCTTCCTTATTGGCGGAGCGGGATTTTTTTTAAGTCTGACTTCTCTTGATGACAGCGAATCTACGGTAAATCCAATGGAAACATTTACTTTAGAAAAGGAGCCATATTTATCAAGACAAGAAGAAATACAGTCTAATGAATGGATAACTTTCGACATCAATGATTATCTGTTAACTTCAGATGCGGAGATTATTACTTCAACAAAGGCCAAGGTTAAAAGGTATAATGATAGAATGATTGGCCTATTATTTAGCGAGAGCGGAAATTATGAGATAATATTCCGGAGTAAAAAAGATGAAAAGATAATCTTTAGGGAACATATATCTTTCTAATTACAGAAACTATAAAAAAAGAGGCTATAAAAAGCATGGTTGGATTAAAAATGTATTTTGGGAGAAATGGGTGCTTTGGGGTAATATTTCCTGTAAATAATTTTTGAATCAGGATTTTCAGGATTTAAAGGATTACAGAGGACGTCTTCGTTTTGGGTCTAAGGTTTATTCGTAGATTAAGTACTTTTTTACACATCTTTTCGCCGATGCGTTACGCATCGGCGAAAAACCTGAAAATGAAAGCAACAGATAATATTAAACTTCCGAATCAAACCAACGACGTTATGGTTAATCCTATAAATCTTGTAAATCCTGATTCAAAACCAGATGTTAGTGGGTAAAAATTAAATAACCATAATGTCCAAACCAACGTCATACGCTGATATCCGTGAAATCCTGTAATCCTCGAAATCCGTGATTCAAAACCAGTTGTTAGGTGGCAAATTTTAATTATAGCGCTTTAGTGATAAATAAAAAAAGAGACTACCCATTTGGACAGCCTCTCTAACTATTTTATTATGTACCGGAGGCGGGAATCGAACCCGCACAACATTGCTGTTACTGGATTTTGAGTCCAGCGCGTCTACCAATTCCGCCACTCCGGCGAGCACGGATATTCTTATATTTAAGAAGAGGTGAATTTAAAAAAATTATCCCGAATTCTCAAATAATATTTTCTTTTAAAAAAATAAGTTTTTAAATGATCCGCCTTTTCAATATCCAAAGGAAGTAAAGAAGCACAATAATCTAACTCCGATTTAAGCTCGCTTTCCCATTTTGCCAAATCATCTTTCAACGCCGAAAAAGAAGAAGGATTATCATCTAATTCGGAAATGGCCTCATTAAAAACCATCATTTTCATCAAGAAATCAGGTGGCATCGCTTCCTTATATTCCTTCAACAAACCGTATTCATTTAATATATACTGAATACGCGTATCTACATCGCTGAGAACTTTATAGGCCTGATTATTGAAACCGGAAGATTCCAAAGCTTTCACTTGTTCTTCTTCAGAAGCCAATGTAAATTTATCGGGGTGAAATAATTTACTTTTCGACAAAAACCTCTGCTTCAACAACGAAGCATCAGGAAACAGGGACACCGGCAAATCAAACCATTCAAAATATAACATCAGGTTATTTATTGAAAAAATTTCTGAATATATCCAGACCATTAGCAAAAATGACCAAAGATAAAATCAGAATAAATCCAATCATTGTAGCTACCTCCATGAATTTATCAGAAGGTTTCCTGCCTGTTACCACCTCATAAAGTAAAAACATAACATGACCACCATCTAAAGCGGGAATAGGTAAAAGGTTCATAAAGCCGAGGATTAAGCTCAGGACGGCCGTCATTTTCCAAAAACGTTCCCATATCCAAACATCCCCATACATTGAGGCAATAGAACCAAATCCACCGAGACTTTCCGACGCTTTAATTTTACCTTTAAACATCTGTCCAAAGGCTTTGAACTGGTCGCCGAGGAATTGGCTACCCTGTGAAAATCCAGCGGGAATAGAAGCTAAGAAACTATATTCGCGAACATCTGAGGTAAAGTAGTGATTGAAAGGATAAGTAAAAGCGCCAATTTTAGCATCCTTTGAAGTAGTTATTGGCAAAGACAGGGTGTCCTTATCTCTTAACACTTTGATAAATAACTCCTTATTTGCATAAGGTTTAACCGCTTTCACAAAATCGTGAAAATAAGGTGTTGGAACGTCATTCAAACCTATGACAATATCATCAGGTTTCAGGCCAGCCCTTTCAGCAGGACTATTTTTAGTTACCTTACTAATCTCAAAGGGTAGTCTGGCGGAGAATAAATAATTACTTTTATTTTCATACCTGGAAAGAATATCCACCCATTTTTCATCTACTGGAATTTGGGTTACTTTTCCGTCTCTCAACACCTCAATCGATTGAGCATTATCGATAATAATACCTCGGATGACCAATCTGTCATTAAACTCGGTAAAAGGTTTACCACCAATTTTAAGAATCTGATCCCCGTCTAAAAGACCCAGATCTCTACCCAGTGAATCAACAGAAATACCATTTTTCACTTGAGCGGCCGGAATATAAGATTCACCCCAAACAAAGAGCGTCATACTAAATAGAATGAAACCTAGAATAAAATTCACGGTTACCCCACCGAGCATAATAATAAGTCTCTGCCAGGCGGGTTTAGAACGAAACTCCCAAGGTTGAGGCTCCTGCGCCATTTGAGCAGCATCAAAACTCTCGTCAATCATTCCGGAAATTTTCACGTAACCACCCAAGGGAAGCCAACCAATGCCGTACTCTGTATCTCCCTTTTTGAATTTTATTAATGAAAACCAAGGGTCAAAAAACAGATAAAATTTTTCTACTCTGGTTTTAAAAAACCGGGCTGGAATAAAATGTCCTAATTCGTGCAATACGATGAGAATCGATAAACTCAACATCAATTGACCTGCCATACTAAGAATGCTCATCCGTTTATTGGGTTAGCGTGATTAAATATTTAAGATACAAAAATAACAACTTATTTTGCTTTAAAGTTCCAAAATACAAAGACCATGAAACTTTAAACTCTTTTTTGCATTTTTACAGAAACGATTAAATGAAATAATATAGTTTTCAACAATGAATTATTTTTATTTTACAGAAATTTCCAATGGTTTTATTAGACTTGACGAAAATGAAAGCAAGCATCTGCAATTAGTTCTCAGGCATAAACCAGGAAATTTAATTCATTTGTTAAACGGAACTGGACTTAAAGTAGAAGGATTTTTGCATGCTACAGATAAGAAAGGAGTAACTATAAAGGTAGAAAAAACAGTTTTATTTCCTAAAAAAGACTTCCAGCTCCACGTCGCTATTGGGCCAACTAAACAAATGGAAAGATTTGAATGGTTTATTGAAAAGGCAACAGAACTCGGCATTGATTCAATTACCCCGTTTACTTCAACCCACGGCGAGCGAGACAAATTAAGAATGGATCGTTTGGAGAAAATTATTCGAACGGCCGGAAAACAATCTTCCAATCCTAATTTTCCAAAATTAAACGGATTAATTAGTTTTCAGGAATTAATAAACAGTTCAACAGAAAAAAATAAATACATAGCCCACTTAGATCAATCCAGCAAGGGCCATTTTTTTGATGTCATACCAAAAGGGGAAGATGTACTCATTTTAATTGGGCCTGAGGGAGATTTTACAGAAACCGAAATTGAGATGGCCAAATCGCATGGCTTTTTATCTGTGCATTTAGGTGAAAATAGGTTAAGAACCGAAACTGCTGGCATTTTTGCCACACAATGCTTAATTTTAAAAAATAGATAAACAATCCAATGCCTTTACTATTCATTTTAGTTCTCTCTTTGTTTGCAGTAAACGAACCACCTACCTTAAAGCTTGGGCTCTTGAAGTATAACGGAGGTGGTGATTGGTATTCAAATCCAACGTCATTACCAAATCTTGCCCAATTTTGCAATAAAAACATGGGTACAAATTTCGACCCTAATTACGGTACGGTCGAGGTCGGAAGTTTAGATATTTTCAACTACCCTTTTTTGCATTTGACAGGGCATGGAAATGTAGTATTTTCGGATAGGGAAGCAGCCAATTTACGACAATATTTGACGGGAGGGGGCTTCTTACATATAGACGATAATTATGGGATGGACCCGTATATCAGGCCAGCTATGAAAAAAGTATTTCCGGAATTAGCATTTATTGAATTGCCTTTTGAACATGAAATTTACAAGCAAAAATATATCTTCTCAAACGGTCTTCCTAAAATTCACGCGCACGATGGAAAAGCACCACGTGGTTACGGTTTAACGTGGAAAGGAAGATTGATTTGCTTTTATTCCGTTGAATGTGACTTGGGTGATGGGTGGGAAAATCAGGAAGTACACAATGATCCACAAGAAAACAGACTTAAAGCATTGCAAATGGGTGCCAACTTAGTAAAATATGCCTTTCAATTTTAATTCCAAATTAGATTTTTACTTTGTCTAAGGTATTTCCTAATATTCAACCAAAAGGCCATAAAAAGATAAACGATGGCGGGAGAACCCATTGTAACAAAGGTGATGTATATAAAATATAGACGTACTCTGGACGATTGGACACCCAGCCATTCGCCCCAATAGGAACAAACACCAAACAAAGATTTTTCAATAATACCCCTGAACATAAGTAATGATTTAAATTATTCGATGATTTTTATCACAAAAATTCCATAAACACAAATTTAATAAAAAAAGTTTAACAATTTATCGGCTTTTAAATGACCAGGTAATAAGGTGAGAAGAAACAATAGTACCGTCTTTAAAGGTTCCCACAACTTTCGTTTGAATAGACCCAGGCGTTTTATCCCTTACCGAATCAAAAACCACTTTTCTAATGTCCTCACCTTGCAAACAGGTAAAATAAACAGGCTGGTTCGCCTTTTTAATATAGGTACCCGAAACCTCAGTCACCAGGGTTGAGATTGATCCCATACCTTCAGTTGCCATCGTGGCGAGTAATCCGGACGCTAGTTCTGCGGCACCTGACTGCGCTGCAAAATAAATAGATTTAAATGGATTTTGAGTGCGTTTCGAAAACGGCAGGATAACCGTAGCTTCAAAGCAGTTGATTTTATCAAGTCGCACACCCCACCAAAAAAGCGTTGGTATTTTAAGAACAAAAAATAAAAAGAGGGCAAATGGTTTTTTAATTTTCTCGGTAAAGGCCCATTGTTCTGGTAGCGGCGGTAAAGTATCTTTATTTTCCATAGTCAAGACTTAAATATTTATAAAATTTCATCAAAAATAGCAGAAAAATATTCCAATTTAAAGTTTTTTCTTTCAAAATAGCGGGTTAAAATTGTACTTTTGACCGCGAAGATGAAACTTTAGAAAATAACCATCGGAATAAAGGAAATTATGAATCTACACGAATACCAAGGTAAAGAGTTGTTAAAGAAATTTGGTGTTGCTATTCAGGAAGGCATTGTAGCTGGAAACAAGCAAGAAGCGATAGAAGCGTATACTGCGTTGACTGCCAAAACAAATTCTCCAATCGCCATTGTAAAAGCACAGATTCACGCTGGCGGTCGTGGTAAAGGAGGAGGAGTTAAGATAGCTAAAAATGCCGCTGATTTTGAACTTCATGCTAACAACATTTTAGGCATGTATTTGAGGACGCCTCAAACGGCTGGCGGTATGGAAGGACCAGGTAAACTGGTTAGTAAAATTCTCGTTGCCGAAGATGCTTACGCTCCTGATTTTGATGCATGTAAAGAATTATATGTCTCTATTCTTATGGATAGAGAAAAAAAATGTAATGTCATTATCTATAGCACAGAAGGTGGTATGGATATTGAAAAAGTGGCAGAGGAAACGCCTGATAAAGTTCAAAAAGAATGGATAGATGCTACTTTGGGACTTCAGGCTTTCCAAACCAGAAAAATTGCTTTTAATTTGGGCTTAAGTGGAAAGGCGTTCAAAGAAATGACCTCTTTCATTACCAAACTTTATACTGCTTTCGTTGCATCAGATGCCGCGTTATTTGAAATTAATCCTTGCCTGAAAACAGGTGATGATAGAATTATTGCCGTTGATGCAAAAGTATCGATAGACGATAATGCGCTATACAGGCATCCCGATTTAGAGGCTCAACGCGATAACAGCGAAGAAGATCCAACAGAGGTTGAAGCCAGAGAGTCTGATTTGAATTATGTAAAATTAGACGGTAACGTAGGTTGTATGGTAAATGGTGCCGGATTAGCGATGGCAACCATGGATATAATAAAACTTTCAGGTGGTGAGCCTGCCAATTTCCTTGATGTTGGTGGAACTGCTGATGCCAAAAGGGTGGAACTGGCTTTCCGTATCATCTTGAAAGATCCTGCTGTTAAAGCAATCTTAATTAATATTTTCGGTGGCATCGTTCGTTGTGACAGAGTGGCTCAGGGTGTCATTGATGCTTACAAAAATATGGGCAATATTCATGTTCCCCTCATTGTTAGATTACAAGGAACCAATGCAGATTTGGCTAAAAAAATGATTGACGAATCAGGACTTGCCGTTCAATCGGCTATTGCTCTGGAGGAAGCGGCCGATTTAGTGAGAAATGTTTTTGAAAAAGCATAAATTTTGAAATTAATAGTGAAAACACTGGCGGGGCTTGAAGAAGTCCTGGCCAGTGAACTTCAGTTACTTGGTGCTGAAAATATTGAGTTAGGTACCCGGTCTGTGTTTTGTGAAACCGATCTTGAAGGTGTTTATCGCCTGAATCTTTGCCTTAGTACTGCACTAAGGATTCTCATTCCCATCGTTAGGTTTGAAGCTGAAGATGAAACGGAGCTTTATGACTGTATGAATGAAATTCCCTGGGAAAAGTATGTTTCTCAGACAGGTACCATTGCCGTTGATGCTATTGCTCAAGGTGAGGTATTTCGCCATTCTCACTATGTAGCATTAAAGACCAAAGATGCAGTCGTTGACCGATTTAGGTCTTTATTTGAGGTAAGACCAAATGTTGATATCAATTTTCCCGACCTAAGGATAAATGTCCATAATAACGACAAAACGTTTACCGTCTCCCTCGATTCATCGGGAACTTCTCTTCACAGAAGAGGCTATAGAGAGGAGGGTGAAGAAGCGCCTTTAAACGAGGTATTGGCAGCAGGTATGATTCGTTTAAGCCAGTGGAATAAAGATTGCCCGTTTATAGATCCTATGTGTGGATCAGGTACTTTGTTAATTGAAGCTGCCCTTTTTGCCCGAAATATCGCACCAAATAAGAACCGAAAGGACGGATTTTGTTTCCAGCGTTGGCCAAATTTCCAACCGGAGTTATTGGAAAAGGTACGAAATGAAAGTATAAGTAAGGAAGTTCCCTTCAATATCGGTATTTACGGAGGTGATATTCGCGAAAGCGCTACTCGTGCAACCAAAGCAAATATCCGTGCCGCCGGCCTTTTAGATACTATTTCCATCGAAACCAGGTCTTTTGAAAAAAGTATTCCTCCGCCGCCGCCTGGTATTTTGATGGTTAATCCGCCTTATGATGCCAGAATGTCTCTTGAGGATGCTTCCCTTTTTTATAAAAAATTAGGCGATAAGTTTAAATCCGGATATGAAGGGTATCAAGCCTGGGTCATTACAGGTAATCCAGAAGCGGCAAAAGCCATTGGTTTGAGAACTTCCAGGAAAATTCCTCTTTTTAATGGTAACATTGCTTGTAAATTTTTGAAATTTGAGATGTATTCTGGTACAAAAAAGGTAAAAAATGAAAAATAATCTGCGTTTCTTTCTCCTTTTAACGCTTTTTATACCTTCTGTTTTTTTTCCCTTAATGGCTCAGTTACCCTCCAGAATTTCTATAATTAATAAGTCTATACCGGAATTACTAAAAGAAGGTACTAAAAATGTTTATTTTACAACGCTTTCTTTTTCATCTAATTTTACTTTAAATTCTTCTCATAAACAAATGTTAAATGCCCATTCAAAACCATCTCCTTTTAATGGGGTTTCAGCCAGGCCCCTGGCATTCTTTTGCAGAATTGAGGTGTTACTGGAAAAGAAAAATGGCATACCCATTAAATTCCGATTAGGAGATATAGATAAGGTGGATCAATTAGAGGGTAAATTTTTATGGTAATTATAATTCATCATTTATAAAACCGAGACCAAATCTATCTTTATAGATACCCATTTTGCCCTCTTTTACATAGAATCCTCCTTTCACAAAATCTTCGCCCAAATCGAAGCTTCCGTCTAAATCAATGTATTTTGTATTTTTATTAGCAAAAGCCGCATGTAAAGCGGCAGTTATGCTAATACAGCTCTCATCATTACATCCCCAGAATAAAGATATACCGGCCAGTTCAGCGATTCTTCCAATATCCATGGCGTTTAAAATACCCCCACATTTCATTAATTTGATATTAAAAATACCAAAAGGCTTTTCAATAAGCCATGGAAAGACCGATTGGGTAGATTTTAGAGATTCATCAGCACAAAAAGTACGTCTAATCGATTCCGGATAAACCAAGAGATCACTTTCTCGGCCAACCTTAAATGGTTGTTCAATCAATTCGATGTTTTGATGGGCAGTTTCATTTAAAAAATAAGAAAGATCCTCTGGAGAATAACCTTGATTTGCATCCACTCTAAGGGTAACTCCATCGCCAAAGTTTTCCCTTAAGGCTTTAATCCTCAATACATCAGACACAGGATCATCTCCAGTTTTAATCTTAAAAACAGTAAATTTATCATTAAAAAAGTTAACAGCCTCCTTCAGGGTATCCTCCACATTCATGATACCAATGGTTACTGAAGTAGGTAACTCATCGAAATGTTTCCCATAAATATCTACCACAGGCATTTTTGCCCATTGCCCATACGCATCGTGTAAAGCAATATCAAGCGCTGCCAAAGCCCCTGGATTATTTGGAATAAGTTGTTGAAATTCCCTTATTAAACCTAAAAATTCTCTGATATCTCTACCTTTTAAAAGAGGTAAAACCCATTTATTTAGAACCTCTTCCGCTTCAATGGGCGACTCCCCTACTACTTCAGGCGCTGGATTTGCGGCACCATAACCAATGATACCATTTTCTAATTGAATAGTTAGGCAGATATTTTCCACATCATCAATAATTCTTCCTGCTATGGCATAAGGTTTTTGCAGTTTCAAATTTTTTCTGATAACCTTAATCTGATCAATTCTCATGTTGAAATAGTTTGATTTAAAGTAATTTTCTGAAAGCTTCCCAAAGAATCATACCCATAGAAACGGACACATTTAAGCTGTGCTTTGAGCCCACCTGGGGAATTTCCACCACGGCATTGGCTAAAGGAAGAAAAAGAGGTTGCACCCCATCGACTTCATTCCCAAATATAATCACATATTTATGATTTTTGATAAATTCAAAATCTTGCAACCAAATACTTCCTTCAACCTGTTCAGCCACTACAATTTCCCAACCATCCTCTTTCAATTCTTCAACAAATGAAAATTCATTTTCTATATATTCCCAGGACACGGTTTGAGTTGAACCCAACGCTGTTTTTAAAATTTCCTTATGAGGAGGTTGTTGCGTAATACCAGATAGATATAGTTTTTCAATACCCAAAGCATCAGACGTGCGAAAAGCGGAACCAACATTTAGTGCACTTCTAACATTATCCAACCAAATTCGAACGGGTATCGTTTTCCTGTTTTCTGATAAAACAAAAGGATTATCTTCCAAATAAGTAGTCGATTTCTTTCTAGTTAACATAGTAATTTTCCTGAAATTTAAAATATATTGCAAAGGTATTTAAATCGAAGGAAAATGGACTTACTATTCGTTTATGGAACATTATTACCAGAATGTAATCTTTCGATATCTACTCAATTCCTTAAAGAGGCAGAATTTTTAGGGCACGGATATGTTTTTGCAAAGCTATATGACCTTGGAGATTATCCGGCAATGGTTTTAGATATAACCCATGAGCATAAAGTTTTCGGACAAATTTATCGGATGCATGCACCAGAAAAAACGCTTGCTTTACTTGACGATTATGAGGATATAAACCCATTGTTCCCAGAGGATAATGAATATATCCGCGCGGTGGTAAAAGTAAACAGTAGGGAAATCGAAATGAATGCCTACGCTTATTTATATAAAAAGGATGTTTTACCTTTAAAAAAGATACCTTCCGGTGATTACCTTTCTTACCTTACAGATAAATAGTCAAAACAAACAAATAAAATGAGTGAACCTATTTTTTCAGCAGCTACATTATGCGTTCAGGAAACGGTTGATCCTATGGACACTTCTTCGCATACTTTACCCATTTACGCCACATCTTCCTTTGTTTTTGATAATTTACAACAAGGTATAGATATTTTTTCTGGAGCAGAGAGCGGATATTTATATGGCCGTTTTGGTAATCCTACCTGTGATGCAGTAGCTAGAAAATTAGCTGCCCTGGAATCTTATGGATTATCGGAAAATGCTCACTGTGTATTAGTTAGCTCTGGCATGGCGGCTATATCTGCCGTTTTAATGGCTTTACTGAAACCAGGTGATAAAATAGTTACCCAAGCAGATATTTATGGTGGAACCACTGATTTTTTTAATCAAATACTGGCCTCATACAACATAGGATTTGAAACGGCCGATTTAAATGATGTCGAACAAGTTGAAAATATCCTTTCCAACGATCCTTCCATTCGTCTTATCTATTTAGAATCGCCAACTAATCCAATTTTAACCTGTGTTGATTTAGAAAAATTAGTTTCGCTGGCAAAAAAATATAACCAACTAACCGTCATTGATAATACTTTTTGTACGCCTGTAGTACAACAACCTTTAAAATGGGGCATAGATTATGTCGTGCACTCTACCACTAAATATTTGAATGGGCACGGAAATACTATCTCGGGATGTATTATTGGTAAAAATGCTGAAGTAATGCAGCGTGTCAAACAGACGGTAAAATTAATGGGCTGTTCTGCCAATCCCTGGGATGCCTGGTTGGTGAATAACGGATTAAAAACACTTGCTTTACGCATGGAGAAGCATAGTTTAAATGCGATGGAACTCGCAAAATTTTTATCCTCTCACCCATCCGTGAAGAAAGTGTATTATCCCGGGCTTTCTCAACACAAAACACACAGCATTGCAAGTAAACAAATGCAATATTTTGGAGGAATGCTGTCTTTTGAGTTGAACGGAGGTATTGAAGTAGCCAGAAAATGTATTGATAAGTTAAAATTAGCAACCATTGCCCCGACATTGGGCGATGTTAACACATTGATCATGCATCCTTACACCATGTCACATAGAAATGTACCATCGGCGGTACGAGAGAAATATGGGATAAGCGAAGGACTCATCAGGGTTTCTGTAGGCATAGAAGCGATAGGTGATTTAATACATGACTTCAGACAAAGTTTAGCAGATTAATTATTTTCCTGCAGACATGGCTCTTCTCATAAACATTTGAGCTCTATTAGATTCAACGGCCTGAATTTCTAATATCTCACCATTTGGCATTTTCAATAAAAGATCTGGCTTTTTAGTTTTAGTCAATTCATCCTGGAACCTGGAGTCATTGGAGTTCGCTTCCAGGAATCCTTTTCTAAGACCAAAATAATAGTAGATGTCATTAGGTAATTTCAAATAAACATATATTCTATCGTCATTATTAGCGGGCATTTTTATTTCAATGAACGTATTAATTTTTTTACTAACTGGTTTTCCTCCGACGCTAATAAGCCCCACATTGGTATTTGCATTTATAAAAGCCTGATATTCAGCATCCCATTTTAGTTTTACATTACCAAAAAGAAAAGAATAGGGATTAAGTTTAGCGGGAATCTCAAAAAGACCGGAACTTAACTGGGAAAGCACCTCTTTAGTTTCATCTGTATTTCCTAGTAATCTGGTAAACAGACGATTGTAATAATCCAGATCAGAAAGATAGGCAATAGGTTCTGAACCAAAGGCGGCACTGGCAATTTCATTTTCAATAATCCTTAGAAATTTTTCAGGTATCTTCAGATTAAGCCCAAGAATAAGGTCTAAGTCGAGTACTAATTTTTGAACTTCCCCTGTATCTGACATTTCCTGTGTTGGGGGCATCGTAGTTTTCAAAAACCCGGTAGCCTTAACATCGGCCATTTTTAATCCAGCAGCGAGGGTAAAGTCACCTTCTGCTGTAATTTTAGCTGATTTATCATCTAAAACAAGCAGGTTTCCCACACAATTTCCTCTTAACACACAGAGTGAATCGCCAAATAGAAATTGATCTTTAAGTCTTTCGTACCTAATAAAACCATTAGCGGGAAAGATCGGTCTATCTTTTCTTAAGGAGAGCGGTTGCAAGAACCTTGGATAAATAGAAGCATTTTCCGTACTCAAAAAGAATCCTGTTTCAAGGAAAAGACCTTCAGGGTTTTTTGGCCTTTTTGCCTCAATAACGAGATTTTTTTTATCTGCCCTGGTATTCAGCCTGAACCAACTATTTTCCTCAATAGCTGAAGATTCTAGTCTGGCATACCCGTCAAAAGAAAGATTTATATCTTCTGAGGCAAGACCAATTTCTCCATAAAAGCTCGTTTTCATATCTATTCGAAAATCGTCCAGGGCATCAATTTCACCTTTAGCTCTGGTTGCGGTGGCCTTTTGAGACATCAAACCCTTACCAACCCGTTGACCAATAATCGAAGAGAAGGGAATTTCCTGATTCTTACCAGGCAGGTTATACTCATAATAGCCAGAGGCTACATAGTCCTTTCTACCTTTTATCTGCACGTTAGCCTTTATAATTTTATGATTTTGATTTATGGTATCACAGATAATGATAGCATTAGTAAAGGAGTCTATTAAGCCATTTGAACGAATGGTGACTATCCCTTTATCGGGAAATATTTTGGCATCCGCCGCATGAATAAAATCTACGCCACCAATTCCAAGACTAAAATCTTTTAGATTATACCTGGCATTTTTGCCATTAACCCGCAAAGAATCCTGATTAGCTACTTTCGAGGCAAACAACCCAACGGAAGCGGTATCAGACTTAAAATAAACCATTTGATCTTTGATATTCCAATCAAAATCGATTAAGGAAGTAGTATATTGATTAAAAGGAAGATTAGTTAATAACTTATCATCATTACCACTGAAGACACCCAAGCCATTATCGAAATTAATATCTGCTTTAACATTAAGAGCCTCCAACAAAACTTCCTCCTCTGTTTTCCCTTTAATTTTAAGCCAGGAGGTATCACTTCTGGCTGTATTGGAGCCAAACTTAATTTTATCCGCCTTTAACGAAGCCAATGGCCAATGTAACAAGCCGCTACCACCGACCCCATCAGGCGTAAGTATTAAATTACCATCGAAAAGATAGGAACCGGACTTAAAAACGGAGAAAGATTGGGAACCTGAAGCCAGATAAAGGCTATCCTGGTAAGGTTTCCAGGTTACAGTGACCTCTTTCCCTACCACTTTGGGAATTTCGAGGGGTTTTATTTCCTCCTCCAGAGAAAAATTCTTTGCGCTTCCAACAACTTTATCAGGTTGAAAAACATAATCTTCAGCATTAATAACCGCTCCGAGATAATCTAACCGGCCTTTTCCTTTAAATCCCCGGTTACTCAGATCTAATTCACCGACATATTTACCTTTTCCCCGGTAAGTTGAATAACCCTCTTTAGGCGTTTTATGATTAAAGCCTAAGGAATAGTCAAAAGGTCTTATTTTTACAGTTTCCTGAAATACTGGAAACATATCATAAGAAAATAATTTACCTTTAAACTGGACCTGATTTTCCTGAAATTTATCCAGGCCTGGAAAAATAAAGGGAGACAGCGCAAAATAAAATGA
>CAMDWC010000021.1 GCA_945878825.1 Haliscomenobacter hydrossis DSM 1100 | reverse complement strand
GGTGAAGCGTGTATGAAATTAATTCATCCTCCGTTTTCCCACCATAAAGAGGTTGATTAGGCACTTGTTTGAGCAGGGCAACAATCGCTTTATTTTTAGAAGCTACGGAAGCTAAAACAGGCCACATATTATCATTAGTACTCCAGTTGGGTTGTTCGTCTTTCAAGCTTCCGCCGGTAATAAATAGCAAAGCACCATCAAATTGAATAGTCGCCGGAACAATCACTGTTAGTTGATGTCTCCAGGTTATATTCCTCCATTTTTGAGAAGTCAATAATAATTGGTAAGCTTTAGAGCTGCCTATAGAAACGGAATCCTTCAACTCCCACGCATAATTCATATCTCCATTGGAAATATAATTTTTCAGTGCATTTTCAGGCGTTAAATTCGATTGGGCGATCCCTAAAACAGGAATTAATAGCAGTATAATTCCTTTAAAGAAAAGGTTGAAATTCATTGTTTATGGTTTATTAAGTGTTAATTACCAAGGTTTTCCCGTGCCTTGCAAAACCCAGGGTTTTGACCATGGACTATTTTTGCCGTCAGCTTCTGAATGAATAGTTGATTCCAGTTTAGACATGGCCGCTTCTGTATTTGCCTTATTCAGATTTCGTTCATCGAGCATATAGTAGAATCTTACAGGCAATACTTTTCTAATAGAAGCAGGTCCAACGGTTAACGCAGGTAAGCCTGTTCTTTTATAATCCATCCATGCTTCTGTTGAAGCGGTCCAGCTAGCTATCCATTTTTGCTCAATTATTTGATTTAAAATACCCTCAAAAGCTACGCCTTTATTTGTGATATATGCATTATATGCGGCCGTAGTACCCCAGGTATCAAGAGATGCTTTAATACCCGCCAAATAATGTGTTTTAGCATCGCCACCTACAGACCAACCTTTAAGTGCTGCTTCTGCTAAAATAAAGCGTACTTCTGCTGTTGAAACCAATCTCGATTTTAATAAAGGGCCTTTCGCTTGTTTATAAATATCATTTAACCAGGAAACATGCGGATTATTGGCAGCCTGTTCAGCCGTTGGACTTAAGTTGTAGGAAGCTCCACCAATAATGGCTGTTGGCAATCCTACATATTCAGGATGAGTATTTACGTCCCTACCTACCACTTTATCGGGGGCTAAAAGCCTTTTTCCATTTTCAATTCTATCGGTTCCTTTCGGTAAATTTGCATCAACCACCAATGGAATTTGCACTTTATTAGCCCAAACGGCTATCCGGGGATCTTTCAAATCAAGCAACTTATTTACAAAAGTGGCTGCCATTTTCAACCTTCTATAATTAGAGGCACTGGCATCATAGGCAGTATTTGCGGGGAAAGAATCATCATTGCTATTACCAGCAAATGACATTGCCGCATCATCTGCAATAGCCAATATGATTGGAAATTGAGCAGGATTTGCCATTATTTTTTCAATTCCTGCCTTTGCCACATCAGGTTTTTTTGAGGAAATACGAAGTAGGTATCTTAACGATAATGAGTTTGCTAATTTCCTCCATTTAGTTGGGTTTCCCTGATAATAGACGTCAGCAACGCCAGGGACCCCGGTGTATTCTGCAGCAGCCTTTGATAACAGCGTATTTGCCTTTTCAAGGTCTGCCAGAATACCCGTATAAATGGCCTCTTGAGAATCAAAAACCGGATAGGTATTAGCTGACGTTCCATCAGCACCTTTTAGTGCCGCTGTATATGGTGCATCACCCCATAGGTCGGTAATTAATCCAAACAACAAAGATTTAATTACTAAAGCAATTCCCTGGTGCATTTCCCAATTTAAAGTAACAGCCCGATCATAAACATATTGGTTGTTTCTTAAAATGCCATAATATGGGGCCCAACTTTGGCTTCCACCCCATTCATAAGCATTGTGAGCGCCGGACCAGCCATCTTTTTGAGTATGTTGCATGACACCCGCCATATCCTGATAACCCAAATTGATGAAAGCTTTTCCCGTTTCTGTTAACACAGTGGATAATACTAAGTTAGGATTTGCCGTTTCTGGATTTATTCCATTTGGATTTTCGTTCAAAAGCGTCAAATCCTGACAAGAATAAATAGTAAGACATACAAAGACTAACAAGCTCGATTTTATAAAGGACATTTTTTTCATGATAATTCTTGTTTAAAATTGAATTAAAAAGTTACCCCAAGTTTAAATCCTATGGGAATAACCCAGGGAGTTACGTTGTACCGCTCAATTCCTTGTTTAAATTGAGAACCGCCACCTTGAACTCCAGCTTCCTGTTGAAAGGCCATTTCAGGATCTATGTTAATTTTAGCCTTTGTCCACAGAATAATATTACGGCTGTTTATAGAAAAATTCGCACTTTGAACGCCTATTTTCTTCAACAGATTTTGTGGCAATTCAATAGAAATAGATACTTCTCTTAACTTTAAGAAATCGGCATCATATAAAAACGCACGAGTAAAAGACCATGCCGTACTTCCCGCAAATGGCAAGGTAGTCGTACCAGGCCCTCCTAAGTTTTCAATATACCCAGTGGCATTTCCCGCTGCATCATATCCTTTAGCAATTACACCTGGAATAAAAACACCTCCATGTGGAAAGGTGTAAGGACCATATTTAAATCCAAATGGACCATATTCAGGCGTTGGACCTCCTACTAAAGGAAAATAATTTCCATTTATTTTGATGAGTTTTTCTTTATTTTCAACCAGGTAATTCTTTAACGCATCTCCAGTTAAGCCATTCGGATTAATCAATTTGTCTAAAAACAATTGTGACCGACCATTTTCTTCGCCATATCTATAGGTTTGAGATACGAATTGTCCTCCATTTCTCCAATCAAAGGAAAGATTTATACTTAAACTCTTATACGACAAAGAAGTCTGCATACCCATGATAAAATTAGCATTGAAATTTCCAATTTTGTTTTTAGTTATGATGGCATCAATAGACTGCCATTTACCCGTTTTATCTAAAATTGGATATCCAAAATAGGGCGAAGAGGGATCTTTCACAGTAACAATTTCAGCATCGTAGATATCTCCGATTTCGTCACCTACATAAGTCCAGGCACCCCCTTTTGCATCTTGCCATAAGGTATAAAAAGGTAATCCATCTGATAACTCTAGAATTCTGGTTCTATTTCTCGTCCAGTTAAGATTAATATCCCAATTCCAGTTATTCGATTTAACGGGTGTTAAACCCATGGATAGTTCAACTCCTTTACTTTCCAATAAACCCGCATTAATATTTTTCAATGAATAACCCGAAGAAGGAGGTAGCTTAGTACTTAATATTTGATTGCGATTCTCTACGATATAATAGGTTCCTGAAAATCTAAGTTGGTCAGCAAAAAAACTTAAATCTCCCCCAAACTCGAAAGAAGTGACAATCTCAGGTTTCAAATCAGGTATCAATAAGGTTCCTGGCGTTGTCAATCTGGGTATTCCGTCCCAGGTTCCGGCATTGCTTAGGGTTCCCAATAACTGATATGGATTAGCGTCATTACCTACCTGAGCAGCACCACCTCGTAATTTGAATAAACTAATCTGACTCGGTAAATTAAACATTTCATTCAATAAAATACTCAAAGAAGCTGACGGATAAAAATAAGATCTGTTGGCTACAGGTAGCGTACTTGACCAATCATTTCTGGCGGTTACATCCAGATAAATCATGTCCTTAAAT
The DNA here is from genome assembly GCA_945878825.1 of Haliscomenobacter hydrossis DSM 1100. Taxonomy (GTDB): domain Bacteria; phylum Bacteroidota; class Bacteroidia; order Chitinophagales; family Saprospiraceae; genus BJGN01. Next base: position 17,192 of record CAMDWC010000021.1, on the reverse strand, counting down.
CCAATATTTGCCAATCCATAGGTACTGTAAATAGCACGTTGAAAATAGGAACTGAAGAAATCTAGGTTGGCTGGGGCAATATTCTGAACATTATAAGCACCTGGAACGATAAGGCCGGTACCACCTCTGGTAGCATTGGTTATGTTTGAACCTTTTTGATATCTGGCATTTCCTCCAACAGAAACAGAAAAATTGAATTGATTCAAATCCTTTTTATAAGTTGCCAAAAAATCTGCATTGCTTTCAAAATTACTTAAGTTAATATTTCCATAAGCTCCGCGGGGATCATTGGTATAACTATTAGCTATCTTCATTTCTCTAACCTCATTGTATTTATCTATGGCATACCTACCCATCAAACTGAACTCAGGGGTAATTTGATAATTCAGTTTAATATTTCCGAAAACACGATCGCGTTCAAAACTATTATTTACCTCATTAGCCAAAAAATAAGGATTATTATAGACTCCATTAAATGGTGTTCTTTGTTGTAAACCCTCTTGCCCCGGCATCCAATAGTCCTGTAAATCTAAAATATTGATGTGCGGTGAAACATTATATGCCCATTCCAGCGGATTAGCTCCACGATTACCCGCAGGACGGTTGTTGGAAGAAGACCGGCTTACATCCAAATTATTACTCAAGGTCATTCTCCGATTAATTTTCAGAGAAGTATTTAAATTGAAGGTGTTTCGGAATAAATCGGAATTAGGAATAATTCCACGATTCTGCATATTAGAATAAGACATTCTGTATGAATAGGTATCAGATGCATTGGCAAAAGACACGCCATTCGTAGATGTAATACCAGTCTGTACAAAATTAGCTACATTGTTTTTGTTGGAAACCAAAGGGGTAGGAACTCTCTTACCGTTTGCATCCAATGGACTATTCCATTGTACCTCTAAATAACCTTTGTCCAGTTCCGCTCCGTAGGTTGCTCCAATTTCTTCCTGAATCAATTTACCAAAAGCATTCGACAAAGGATTTTTTGTTATAGAAACAGGAATAGCAGAAAACTGACCAGGTCCAAATTTTGTCTGCCATTTTAAATACTTGTAAGGTTCGTCAAAAACGGTATTTGAAAATACACTTACCGTCATTTTTTTTGATTTCGAACCTGATTTGGTTGTGATTAATACTACACCATTTCCCGCACGTGATCCATAAAGTGCAGCGGCACTAGGACCTTTCAAAACAGATACATTTTCAATATCATCAGGATTTAATCCTGAAATTGAATTTCCAAAATCTACCCGATTATCATTTCCTACCTGACTGATATTATTCAGTGTATTAGCAATAGGAACGCCATCAATAACAAAAAGTGGTTGATTGTCAGAACTTAACGATTTTGCACCGCGAATAACCATACTCACAGAGGAACCCGTTCCACCTGTTGCACTAATCGTTACACCAGCCATTTTGCCTGCCAGTGAATTCAAAATATTTTCCTGCGGTAATCGATTTATTTCCTTTCCATCCACTCTGGCAACGGAATAACCTAATGATTTTTCTTCTCGCTTAATGCCTAATGCAGTAAAGACGACCTCGCCCAGAACAGAACTACTTGGAACCAAAATGATATCGAAAACTGTTTGGTTTCCAATGAGTAGTTCCTGTGCATCAAAACCGATGGAAGAAATGACTAAGGTCGCATTTGCTCCACTTATTTCCAGTGAAAAAGTGCCGTTGTCATTCGAATAAGTTCCTTTGGTCGTTCCCTTTAGGGAAACACTTGCTCCAGATACTCCTAACCCATCTTGTTCAGATGTAATTTTTCCGGTAATAGTTACCGTTTGCGCCATCAGGTTATCTCTACCCAAAATGGATAGCAAAACAAAAATGGCACCAATTAAAAATTTTCTTTTTGTGGTAATGATTTTCATGTAGTGCGACGTTTAAAAATTTAAAATGAAATGGTCCCTGAATTTAATCAATATTTAAATAAATCTCCTTTTTACATTCATTTATTTAATAAAATCTAACATTATTAATACGAATTTTATAAATAAATAAAGATTAATTCATACATTTTCATGAAAATAGCCCTTCATTATGAAATTGATTCCGCACTTAAAATGGATTTTTTTATCTTTTGCATCCTTTTATTTTTCCTCCACAATTATATCTCAAAATATATCCTATCCTTCTCAGCAAAAAAGTACTTTGCAAATTTCTGCACATCGCGGAAATGCATCCTCTGCTCCTGAAAATACTTTATCAGCTTTTAAAAATGCGCTCCAGGCAGGTGCTCACTTTATAGAGGTGGATGTCAGGACGACAAATGATGGTGTCCTGATGATTATGCACGACGCTAATCTGGAACGAACGACCAATGGAAAGGGTGCTTTCAAACTTTATGACGCAGCGTATTTAAAAACGCTCTCCGCAGGCAAGGGATTTACAGGTGTGTTTGAAAATGAAAAAATTCCTACCCTGGAGGAAACTTGTCAGCTTATTTCAGCATGGAACGCATCGCGTCAACACAAAACCTACCTTTATATAGATGCCAAAGATGTGGAGACTCAACCGCTTGTTGAAATCTTAAAAAAATATGGCTTGGACGAAAACGCTGTATATTACGGTTCTGACGATTTCTTATGGCGCTTGAAAGCGGTTTTTGAAGGGGCTAAATTACTTCCCGCCCTTAAAAATAAAACCGATATCATGGCAAAATCCAATAAACTGAAACCTTATGCCTTCGACGCGTCCTGGCTTTCCTTAACGAAAGAGATGGTGGATGAGATCCATCGATTGGGTGTTAAAGTATTTACTGACCTATTGGGACCGTTCGATACGGAAATCAATTACATCAAAGCACGCGAAATGGGCGTAGATTTAATTCAAACAGACCGAATGCTGGTTGTTCAAAAAACATTATCCATGCAATAAGTGGATTTTTTTATGTGCCGCAAAAGGTTTTATACCCAATGTCGATACTATCAGGAACTTTCATAAATGAGGTAGCTGTAGTATTTTGTGCGTATGGATTGGTGAAAATGCCAAGTATTTCTTTAAAAAACCTTAGATCGTCGTTTAAACAAGCCTCATCAAGGGCTTTTTCAACTAAATGATTTCTGGGAATGAATAAGGGATTATTTTCCCGCATTCTTTTTAATCGGGCTTCCTCATTCCCCCTTTCCATGTCTTGCCAGTTAATAAACCATGACTGAAAATCGTCCTGCAAATAGACACCTTCCATGGGCATATCTCCCTGTAAAATCAAAAAAGTATTCGTATAATCTGCTTTATTTTTAGTCATCCAATCTAACAAGGTAAACAGGCTATTTTTTCTTCGTTGCAAATCTGTCTCCTTTGAAAAACCTAGTTTTTTAAACATCATATCCTGCCATTTTTCTTGATAAATAGCTGGGAATGAATTTAAAACCTCTTTGGCCATCTCTATAGCCACTTCTTTTTCCTCGTGAATCAATGATAATAATGAACCAGCAAAACAAGCAATATTCCACTGCGCGATAGAAGGTTGGTTACCAAAAGCATATCTTCCTTGGGAATCAATAGAACTAAAAACAGTTTCCGGATGATAGGTATTCATGAAGGCACAAGGGCCATAATCAATGGTTTCGCCGGCAATAGACATATTATCGGTATTCATAACACCGTGAATAAAACCAACCCTCATCCATTGCACGATTAAATCAATCTGCTTTAACATAACCGCCTCCATTAGATCTCTGGCCTTTGATTTTGACAAATTCAGTTCGGGATAGTGTCTGTCAATGACATAATCCAATAGAATAGATGATTCATTAGGAACGAACCTATTAGCAAATTCAAAAGTACCAACTCTGATATGAGAAGAGGCAATTCTGGTTAAAATAGCTCCCTCATGTACTTCTTCTCTGTACACTTTGGCGCCTGTTTTTACAACAGCCAAACTTCTTGTGGTGGGTATTTTCAGTCCTGCCATGGCCTCACTTATCAGGTATTCTCTAAGCATAGCGCGTAGGGTAGCACGTCCGTCGCCTCCTCTGGAAAATGCAGTATAACCTGATCCTTTTAACTGTATATCAAATCGATTCCCCGCTTTTGTAATATGTTCGCCCAATAAGATGGCTCTTCCGTCTCCCAGCATGGTAAAATTTCCAAATTGATGTCCGGCATAAGCCTGGGCTATTGGAAATGAGCCGGGAATCATTTTATTTCCTGAAAACAAGGCAGCCGCTTCTTCCATGTCCATGTTGTCCTGGGATAAATCCAATTCCCTGGCTAAGTTGTCATTGAATAACAAAACAGAGGGATCAGGCACCTGAGTAGGATTTGTAGGAATATAAAAAGATTCAGGTAGCTTACCGTAGCTGTTATCAAAATGAAATATCATGGCATGTTTTTCATAATAATAACAAAAAAGTTCATTTTGTTTCCCAGAATAGGAACTGAAAAGAAAAGTTAAAGGTAGAAACCCTATTCAACAGCAGCTTACCTTAATCATTTAGTAGCATTTTCATATTAACCTCATATTCATTTTATTTGTCGTATATTGAAGTAATAGTTTTGAAAATTTGATTTGAAATAAACTTTTCGAATTAATTCAATAAACATCAACCAATTTAACTATGAAAGCTGAACAGATTAAAGAATTATTTGCTCAATTTGAAGCCACAGCTTCTGAATATGAGGGAATTGAGTGCTGGAGTGCCAGGGAGCTCAAACATTTGTTGGGATATTCCAAATGGGAGAATTTCCAGAAGGTTATAGACAAAGCAAAGGAGTCTTGCAAAAATGCAGGTGAGCAGATTTCCGACCATCTTCCCGACGTCAGGAAGATGGTTCCAATTGGCTCTGGAGCTGAAAAAGAGATCGATGATATTCTTCTTTCAAGATATGCCTGTTACCTGATAGCTCAGAATGGCGATAGCCGCAAGGAGGAAATCGCTTTTGCACAGAACTATTTTGCCGTTCAAACCCGTCGGGCAGAATTAGTAGAGCAGCGACTATTAGAATATGAACGCGTTAAAGCTCGTGAAAAACTAAGCCAAACGGAAAAGCAGTTATCCAGTGTTTTATATGAACGAGGTGTTGATGAAAAAGGATTTGGAATTATTCGCTCCAAAGGTGATCAGGCGTTGTTTCGGTTGACTACACAACAATTAAAGAAAAAAATGCAAGTTCCTGACGGCAGGCCGGTGGCAGACTTTCTGCCTACCATTAGTATTAAAGCTAAAGACCTAGCTGCGGAAATGACAAGTTTGAACGTTCAAAACAAGAATTTGAAAGGTCATAATCCGATTGAAATGGAGCATGTTGATAACAATATAGCTGTCAGAGATGTGCTAACTAAAAGAGGTATTGTGCCAGAAAATCTTCCCCCAGCGGAAGATGTAAAAAAAGTTCAACGTAAATTGGCCAGTGATGGGAAGCAAGTGTTGAAAGACACCAGGAAGAAAAAATAACTCCGGAACTAATAGCAAATAAATATACTGCATGTCATGGTAAATACTCTTTTTACTCTGACACTGGATATTCCGGCTCAAAGTGAGCCACAAGACCCCATGTTTTCTCCAAAACAAATTTCCTATACCGTGCAGTAGGCTTAGGTGTATTACACAAAACTGTATAGAAAATATTCTTTGATGGAATCCATACATAATCGGCAATAAATCCTCCCTGATCTCCTGTGTGATAAATCACTTTTTCTCCGTTGAAATTTCCAATAAACCAACTATAACCAATAAATGAAGGGATAGGACTGTTCCAATTTTCTGGTTGATAAATGGTCCTTGTTTTCTTTATAATATCTTCAGATAAAAAGACCTCTTTTTGTAACGCCTGTTCATACCTGTACAAATCACGAACCGAACTCCAGACGCCACCATTACCCGCAGCAGGAAACGTTGGTTCTTCTCCATAATCATCTTCCTTAAATTGTCCCTTGTCCAGAACATAAGCATGGGCAACCCCAGTTTGCGGATATGGTCCGTCTGTAATTTTACTATCCTTTAAACCTGATGTTTGAAAAATTCGCTGACTAATAAAATCTTGCCACCTGCTTCCCGTAACTTGCTCAATGATAAGTGCCAAAGCATTAAACGCAGGATTAGAATACTCAAAACGGGAACCAGCGTGGAAAGCCGTTGAATCATTAGCCAAAATTGGGGCAAAATTTTCAACATCTTTTGCTGTCAGATAAAATACCGAATCCATTCGCACCTTTCGACTATCAATCAATCCGGAGGAATGGTTCAATAAATGAATAATTTTTACTTTTCGACCTGTTTCCGGATTTTTAAAATTTGGAAAATATTTTTCCAGCGGATCCTCCAAAGAAAGTTTTCCCTCTTCTTCCAATATCATAATCCCATTCATAACAAAGGTTTTTGAAATGGACCCTGTGTTGAACGACGTATTTGGGGTAATTTGTTCTTTTGTATTTAGATCTGCGAGGCCATAACCCTTTTCAAATAAAACCTTCCCATTTTTCATCACCAAAATAGCTCCGCCAGGTTGGTCCGCCGGGAATTCCTTTTGAAAATAGGTGTCTAACTGATTACTTATTTGTTGCCATTCTGATGAAGGTTCACATGACAAAAGGGTTATCAGAAGAAAATAAAGGGGTAAAAAATAGGTGGAAAATTTCATATTGGCTCTGGTTTGTAACCAATATAACGAAATTTAAAGTAATTGCAAAGCCATTTTGTAACTAAACATGTCCTTGTTGTAGGAAGCGTCTTTTATTTTAAGTTAAATTTACATGAGCTTTTATTTCCCTCATTTCCCTTTAATCTATCTGTTTGAGCCAAAATAAATCGAATCAGTACAAAATAACGACCTTAACCGGACTAGCCATTGTTCTGGCCAATATGATCGGAACCGGGGCTTTCACCAGTCTGGGTTTTCAAGTAAAAAGCCTCCATCAGACCAGTACCATTCTGACGCTGTGGATGTTGGGAGGTGTCATTGCTTTATCAGGTGCTTTCAGCTACGCCGAGGTAGGTTCCAGCATCAAGAAATCGGGCGGTGAATACGCTTTTCTATCTCAATTATATAACCCCCTAATTGGTTATTTATCTGGTTGGATTTCTTTAACCGTCGGATTTACAGCACCGATAGCTCTTTCCGCGATGGCCCTGATTTCCTATTTTCCTTACTTGTCAGTCAATCCAAGATGGGCAGCCATTGTAGTTATAGGCATCATAACTTTTATTCATACCCGAAATTTAAAAACCAGCGCTATATTTCAAAACTCAAGCACGGTAATTAAAATGCTCCTGATTTTATTTCTCATTGTTATAGGTGCCTTTTTACCTGGCATAACATCTGGAACAAATGCAACCGAAGCTTCTTATTTAACAGAACTCATATCTCCCGCCTTTGCTATTGCCCTTATTTATGTCGTTTATTCATATTCAGGCTGGAATGCAGCTGCCTACATTACCAACGAATTTGAAAATCCATCAAAATCGCTACCTATCGTACTTATTGGAGGTACCATTATAGTCACCATTTTATATACCCTATTGCAGTATATATTTTTAAAACATTTGACCTTAGGAGAAATGGAAGGCCAGTTAAATGTAGCTGCTTTAGCCGCACAGAAAATGTTTGGCAAAACCGTCGGTAATCTTTTCGGCTTAGCCCTCTCTATATCTCTCATTTCAAGTGTCAGTGCTATGGTTTGGGTAGGAGCCAGAATAACTGCCAGTATGGCAAATGACCATTCTTTCCTTTCTTTATTTAAAATGCAGTCGAATAATTTGCCTGTCAGAGCTTTATGGCTACAATTTGGTATCAGTAGTTTGTTAATTCTAACAGGTACTTTCGAACAAATATTAGTCTATTGTGGTATTCTAATTTCTCTTTCATCCATGCTGGTGGTCATTGGTATCTATAAAATAAGAAAACAACCTGACCATAAAGAGGATACCGGATATAAAAGTCCCTGGTACCCATTTTTTCAAATTATTTTTGTGTTATTAACCCTTTGGATGATTATTTTTACGCTCTATGATAAACCCTGGGAATCCTTGGCGGGAATGATTAATCTGCTCATTGGTATGGCCACTTTTTATTGGGGTCACTTTAAATTAAAATATTTTCAATAATGACACGGGATGCAGAAACTTATTTTTTAGAAGGTTGTGGACGGTGTTCTCTCGGTGGAACCCCGGAATGTAAGGTTCATACATGGGCTAAAGAATTGGAACTGTTAAGAAATATTGTATTAGAATGTGGTTTAACTGAAGAATGTAAATGGGGACAACCCTGTTACACCCACCAAAATCATAATGTTATTATGATTAGTGCATTCAAGGATAGTTGTATTATCAGTTTTTTAAAAGGTGCCTTATTAAATGACCCACAAAAGTTACTTATTTCACAGGGTGAAAATGTTCAGGGTGGCCGCATCATTAAATTCACTCATCCCAATCAAATATTAGCCATCGAAGATACCCTGAAGGAATATATATTTGAAGCCGTGGAAATAGAAAATGCCGGATTGAGGATTGAGCTAAAAAAGACATCTGATTACCCCGTACCTTCGGAACTCCAACAAAAATTCGAGGAAAATGAGCCGTTTAAAGAAGCTTTTTACGCTTTAACTCCAGGAAGGCAAAGAGGATACCTCCTTCATTTCGCAGCACCAAAACAATCGAAAACCAGGGAATCCAGGATTGAGAAATGTATGCCTGCTATCTTCAATGGCAAAGGTATGCATGACTAGATACCTCGCTATTTACTCCTACGAATGCAGGTTATTGAACAAATAGCAAATATTTTTCCTCAAAATAAGCTTCCTTAAAGTAATTACTTAACGGGTGCTTTTCTGTGATTAAATGTCTGGGCAGATCCTTTATCTCTCCATTTAATTGTCCCCCTTTAAGAGCAAACATACCATTTGGAACGGCGTGCACACTTTCCTTTTTTATGAGATGCATACACCATTCAGCCAATTGACCCAGGGGTGCAACGGCACGGCTCACCACAAAATCAACCTTTGATTTACTTTCTTCCGCACGTCCATGAATGGCGGTTACATTGTCCAGTCCCAAGGCATCGGCAACTGCCTGAACCACTTGAATTTTTTTTCCCGTCCCATCCATCAGAATAAATTGGGTCTCTGGAAAAAAAATGGCTAACGGAATGCCGGGAAAACCACCACCAGTGCCGAGATCCAATACTTTTGCTTCTGGTTTAAATTGGATGTATTTCGCAATAGCTAATGAATGTAAAACATGGTGAGTCATAATTTCAGAAATATCCTTTCTGGATATTACGTTGATTTTACTGTTCCAATCAGCATATAAATCAGGAAGTTGCGCAAATTGACTCCGCTGATTTTCTGTAAGTCTTGGAAAATATTTATTTATTACCTCCATGTTTATTTCAATCGTTTTCAATAATTAGCGCGAAATTACTATCTTCCATCCATACTTTATCCATATTAACAGAACTATTGGTTATGAATACGATTTCTTCTCTTCCAGAAAATAATCAGCTGAATGATTTACTTGTCAACCTGAAAGATTTCCTGAAAAAGGAAATTATTCCTCATGAGCAAAATTGGCTGAAAATGCCCTGGTCAGAGGTTGAAAAAGAAATAAGAACGCATAGAAATTTCCTAAAAGAAATAGGCGCCTGGAATCCTTATCTTTCTAAAAATCACGGTGGACCTGGTTATTCTTTAATGGAAGTGGCGCGGATAAGTGAAGTTCTTGGCGGATCATTTTTTGGACATTTTGCATGCAATTGTCAGGCTCCCGATGCTGGAAACATCGAACTTTTACTGCAATATGCCAATGACGAACAGAAGGAAAAATACTTATTTCCTTTATTAAACGGAGAAATTCGTTCTTGCTTTTCAATGACCGAGCCCGATAACGCAGGGTCAAACCCGATTCTTTTGAATACTCAGGCAATGAAAGAAAATGGGCATTATATTATTAACGGCAGAAAATGGTTCACTACTGCCGCTGACGGAGCTTCTTTTGCTATCGTAATGGCAGTAACCAATCCTGACGCTGAAAATCCATATCAAAGAGCCAGTATGTTACTGTCGCCCACCAATGCCCCTGGATTTAATCTTGTTAGAAATATTCCCATTATGGGACATGCGGGGACAGGGTGGGCAAGTCATAGTGAAATCATTTATGATAATGTAAAAATACCGGAAAGTGATTTAATTGGACTTGAAAATCAAGGCTTTAAACTTGCTCAGGAAAGACTTGGCCCAGGTAGGATTCACCACTGTATGCGGTGGATTGGTATTTGTGAAAGGGCCTTTGATCTCATGTGCCAGCGGGCTGCTACCCGAAAAACGGGCCTAAATTCATTTCTTGGTGAAAAACAAATGGTTCAGGAAATGATTGCCGATAGCAGGGCGGAGATTAATGCGGCCCGATTAATGGTTTTAAATGCAGCTAATAAAATGGATACTTTAGGTCAAAAAGCAGCAGCATTAGAAATATCAACCATCAAATTTTTTGTTGCAGACATTTTACATAAAGTGCTGGATCGTGCCATTCAGGTTCACGGGGCACTCGGCGTGACTGATGACACCATTCTGGCCTTATATTATAGGGAAGAAAGAGGGGCGCGAATTTACGACGGTCCCGATGAAGTGCACAAGGCTTCGTTGGCTCGAAAAATTTTACAACAATATGGTTTAAAGGTACATAATGATTAATGTTTATGGCTGATATTTTAAATAACCCAAGAAAAGGCGAAGAATTAGCCATTCCTGAACTACTCGATTACCTGAAAACGGTCCTCGACGATGTTCACACAATACATCATGTAAAACAGTTTCAAGGTGGATATTCCAATTTAACCTACTTGCTGGAAACAAACATAGGCGCATTGGTACTTCGCCGCCCGCCCATTGGTGCAAATATTCAAAGCGCACATGACATGTCGAGGGAATTCAAGGTCCTTTCCTTGCTTTATCCCTTATTTCATAAAATACCCAAACCCATCCATTTTTGCTCTGACACAACCATTACAGGTGCTCCATTCTACCTGATGGAAAAAGTGGAAGGACTCATTTTAAGGAATGCGCTTCCTGCGTCAATCTCTTTAGACGAAAAAACAATGGCTTCTCTATCGGATTCCTTTGTAAAAAATCTGGTCGATTTACATGCCATCGATTGCACTCAACCTAATATATCCACTTTAGGCAAACCCGAAGGTTATGTGCAAAGGCAAGTTTCGGGATGGATAGACCGATATCGAAATGCAGAAACTTTTCATATTCCCAGCATGCATTTCCTGATGGAATACCTGCCCTTATCTATGCCTTCAACCAACGATATTTCCCTGATTCACAATGACTACAAATTTGACAATCTCGTTCTCAATGAATCTAATCCCGCTGAAATATTAGCCGTTTTAGATTGGGAAATGTGTACCATTGGAGATCCATTGATGGATCTGGGCACCTCTTTAGCTTATTGGTTCGAGGCAACTGAAATGAATCCTCTTGTAAAAAGTTTCGCCAATTTAACCTGGCTTCCCGGGAATAAAACGAGACAGGAAATTTGGGATTATTATATTCAGTTAAGTGGTAGAAACAACACGGACAGTGCCTTTTATTTTGCCTTCGGCTGTTTCAAAGTAGCTACCATTATACAACAAATATATGCCCGTTACGCAAAAGGTATTACCAATGACCCTCGCTTCGCCCATTTAGATAAATTAGTCCTGGCATTTGGCGATCGTGGAAAATTGGCCGTCCCGTAATGATGCGATGCTTCGTGTCATTCCATAAAATGCCTGGGTATCAAATATCAAAAATGATATCTTTGCGTTCTTAATGAACTTTTGGATGGAATCGAAAAGGATGGGAATGATTTACAAACACATGAAATATTTTATATTTAAGTTGGCTGAAATCAACTTTATTAGCCCAAACAGAATGGCTGCAGTCACCTTATGCAGGATAGAAAAATGTTTTCTCTCTCTCTTATTTACTGTTTTTATTTCATCTCTCGGAATAGCTCAAGGTGATATTGACGTAAAAAAGAAATACATAGAGCAATTCAGGTGGATAGCCTTAAAAGAAATGGAACTTACAGGCATTCCCGCTGCGATAAAACTTGCACAGGGTTTATTAGAATCAAATGCGGGGTTTAGTACGCTCGCCACCGAGGCAAATAACCATTTTGGCATGAAATGTCACAATGACTGGACCGGTTTAACCTACTTTAAAGAAGATGATGACCGAGATGACAAAGGCAGGTTAATTCCCTCTTGTTTTCGTAAATTTTCTTCCCCTGAAGAAAGTTATTATGCTCATTCTCTATGGCTTATACAAAGACCAAGATATAGTAACTTGTTTACCTTAGCCCCGGATGACTATAAAGCCTGGGCTCATGGTCTTAAAAAGGCGGGCTACGCTACCGACCCAGCTTATGCCGACAAGCTAATTTCCATTATTGAAAAATTTGAACTTCATAAAATACAGCTAGTTCAAAAACCACAGGTGGAACTCAGCTTTGAGGTTCAGGCTGAAACTACAAAAAGTGAAAGAATCCTCCAAAAGGAATCTGTAAAAACTACCGCTGTCGTTGACAATTCCCAATCGGGCGTTTGGGTAATGAATGAGGTTCGATTTGTTTATGCAAAACCAGGAATAAAGTTTTCCGACATTGCAAAAATGTATGATATTCCTCTGAAAAAACTCTCTAAGTTTAATTCTCCGCTGTTGAATAAGTCTTTGGATCAGCTATCGGAAAAACAACGCATTTATCTTGAACCAAAAAGAAAAGAATTTCATGGGGAGCAAAAATGGCACGTTGTTCAGGCAAATGAAACATTACAACGTATTTCAGACTATTATGCCATTCAAACTGAGCCTCTGCGCAAGAGAAACAGACTTTTCGAAAAGGAAGAACCAAACATAGGCACAAAGTTGAAACTAAATGGTAAAAAAATTAAAATCCGTTCCCTGCCTAAAAAATAACAATGTATGCTAATTTATCTCTTCATTTTATTTTTGTTTACCTTGTAACTATCATTTACCTAAATACACAAAAGTTACCCATTATGAGAAATAATATCCTTTTGTTCTTATTCATCCTTTTCTCTGTTACTACTTACGCGCAAAGTTCTGCTTTTGGATTTAAAGGGGGTCCGTTAATGGGTTTGCAACGCTGGGATAATAGCTTTCAGACCGAACCTCTTTTTCGTTACCAGGGCAGTGTTTTCATAGAATCGTATGAGGAAGATAGCCCTTTTTCTTTGTTTGCTCAAGCTGGTTACCAAATAAAAGGCAGTTCTCTGCGAACTTATTCTACGGTTTTTATTCGACCCGATGGATCTCAACAGACCTTACCCAGCCAGTTCACTCCCTTAGAATTTAGAAATGTATCCTTGATCGTTGGTGCAAAACAGAGAGTTGGAAGTGGTTTTATGGGAGGGCAACCTTATTATATGTTTGGTGTTAGAGGGGATTATACCGTAAATACCAAATTTGGATTTGGAGATCCGTCCATAAATCCTTTTTACTCTTATATTTATCCTTTTGAGGGCTTTGTCCGTAAATTTAACTATGGCTTTTCTGTAGGTGGCGGTATGGAGCTACCTTTTTCAAAATTAATTGGTATGATTGTCGAATTATCCGTTAATCCCGACCTTTCTCAACAATATAACCAACCTGCTATACCTAATATTCGAAATCCAAATCCTTATGGATCTTCCTCGTTGATAACTATTCCCGAGAGAAAAATAGCTAATTTGACCGTTGAACTTTCTGTTGGATTCCGTTTTATACACAAAGTCATTCTTGTTGATTAATTAGGTTTCATACGAACACAATTTTAATATCATGTTATTACAGTCAACATCGTTGGAAAAATATTACGGTAAAAGACCCGTTGTGAAAAAAGTTTCCATCGAAGTTAATAGAGGGGAAATTGTTGGGCTGCTAGGTCCAAACGGTGCGGGAAAAACTACTACTTTTTATATGCTCGTTGGTTTTATTAGACCCGATGCCGGTAAAGTATTTTTGGGAGAGGACGAAATTACTTCCTTACCCATGTTTCGGAGAGCTCAAAAAGGAATAAGTTATCTGCCACAGGAGGCCTCTATATTTCGTAAATTAAGTGTTGAAGACAATATCAATGCCATTCTCGAGATGACTTCTCTTTCTTCCCATCAGAGAAATGAAAAATTAGAAAGTTTATTAGATGAATTTGGCTTAACTAAAATAAGAAAAAATCGGGGCGATACTTTATCCGGTGGGGAACGTCGCCGCACAGAAATTGCCCGCGCCCTGGCCGTGGATCCCTACTTTATTTTGCTTGATGAACCCTTTGCTGGTATCGACCCCATTGCCGTGGAGGATATTCAGGGTATTGTCGCGCGACTAAAAACTAAAAATATTGGTATCCTCATTACTGACCATAATGTGCAGGAAACCCTCTCCATAACCGACCGCGCTTATCTGATGTTTGAAGGTAGTATTTTAAAAGCAGGAACCGCCCAGGAACTTGCTGATGATGAAATGGTAAGGAAAGTTTATCTTGGAAAAAATTTCGAGTTGAGAAAAAAGCGCAACGTTGATATTATTAACCCATGACAAACCTTTTTTTACGCATATTCGATTTATTATCTTTTTATAAATATCTATGCTTCCTATGGATCTTTGCAACGTTTATTGCCTGCTCTAATCCTCCTCCTTTAAAACTTACTTCCATCCAAAGAACAGAAGTAGATACGTTGTATTTAAGAATAGTCAATCCGTTGGGAAAACAATTAGACTCAGCTTGTGAAGCGAACAAAGTAAAAAAGATTCAGGTTCTACTAGATTCCATGCGAAACGTTCGACTTTCCGAGGAGGAAAATTTAAGGTTAAAGTATTTGCAGAATGAAAATAAATAAACACCTTCCTTTTTTGTTTATGGCTTACCTGCTATTCTTTACTTGTAGCTGCTTAAATAGTGAGGAATATTCTCCTGACGAAATCCAGCAACTTATTCAAAATGAGGTAGATGATAGGGTAAATGAATATGTCTCCATTCGAAAGGTTCAATGTGAAGAAGGCTTACTTACCGAAGCTACCCGTTTGCTTGATTCTATCTTAATTGCAGAAGCAAGAGAAATGCGAGATACACTCTTTCAACCAGCAAAGCCGGAAAGACCAGAAACACCAACCTTTAAAAAATTAGATGAAGATATTCCCCTTAAGCCTCTTTTTGAAAAGAGAGATTCCCTTTCTAAAAAACAACCATTTTAGTTGTTTGCACTCTTGGAAAAAATCTGCATTTTTGTAAACTATTTTTAAAAATAAACGTGTTTATTATGCAAAATATTGATATTGAAACGATTAATGCACAAATCCGTATTGATAGCGCTTTTTTAGACGATTTAAAAAGGGAAACGCAAAAAGTTATCGTAGGTCAGGAACAAATGATTGACCGCTTACTTTTAGGCCTTTTGACAAATGGACATGTTTTATTGGAAGGTTTACCTGGTTTAGCTAAAACTATGGCCATTAAAGCTTTATCGAAAGCTATTAATACGAAATTTAGCCGCATCCAATTTACCCCAGACTTACTACCCGCCGATATTATTGGCACCATGATATACAATCCGAGCCTAAATGAATTTACCGTCAGAAAGGGACCTATTTTTGCCAATTTTATCCTTACCGATGAAATAAACAGAGCCCCGGCTAAAGTTCAAAGTGCCTTGCTTGAAGCCATGCAGGAAAAACAGGTAACCATTGGCAATGAAACCTTTTTCCTTGAGGAACCTTTTCTGGTTTTGGCTACTCAAAACCCTATTGAACAAGAAGGTACTTATCCACTACCTGAAGCTCAGGTAGATCGTTTTATGCTAAAAGTGAAAATTGGTTACCCAACCTTATTGGAAGAAAAAGAAATCATTCGACGCAGTTTACTGGAGGAAAATCCGGAAAATACTATCCGTGCCGTCGTTCAACCTGCTGATATTTTAAAAGCCAGGCAGTCCGTCAAAAGAATATATATGGATGAGAAAATCGAAAGATATATCCTCGATATTGTTTTCGCAACTCGTTTTCCTAAAAATTATGGGCTCGGGGAATTATCCAATCTTATACAATACGGTGCTTCTCCCCGCGCCAGCGTTAATCTGGCCATAGCCGGTAAAGCAAACGCTTTCCTTCATAGACGTGGTTTTGTTATCCCTGAAGATATCCGCCAGATTTGTCCCGATATTTTAAGGCATCGCATTGGCTTAACCTACGAAGCAGAAGCTGAAAATATGACTTCGGAGGATATCATCACAAAAATTCTCAACAAAATAGAAGTTCCCTAATTTATCCCTTTTATGGAAACTGCTGAATTACTTAAGAAGGTTCGTCGTATCGAATTGAAAATTAAATCACTGAGTAAAAATATTTTCTCCGGTGAATACCATAGTGCTTTCAAAGGAAGGGGAATGTCTTTTAGTGAGGTTCGCAGTTACCAATATGGAGACGATGTTAGAAATATTGATTGGAATGTTACCGCAAGGGCCAATGAACCTTTCGTCAAAATATTTGAAGAAGAAAGGGAACTTACCATTATGATTTTAGTGGATGTTAGTGGTTCTTCCTTCTTTGGAAGCAAATTACAGCGAAAATCAGAAGTTTTTACGGAAATATGTGCTATGCTTGCCTTTTCTGCCAGCCAAAATAATGATAAGGTAGGGGTCATCCTTTTTTCTGACAAAATCGAAAAATTTATTCCCCCTAAAAAAGGTAAACAACATACGCTAAGAATTATTCGGGAATTATTGGATTTTATACCCAATACCTCGGGTACAGATTTGGCGCTCGCTCTTCAGTATCTGACCAATATTCTCAAGAAAAAGGCTATTTGCTTTATTTTAAGTGATTTTCAAGCGGACAATTATGAAACTTCTTTGAAAATAGCCGCTAAAAAACATGATATTATCGGATTCAGGGTTTCCGACCCTCGTGAAGCTGAACTGCCCGATGTCGGACTATTGCAAATAAGAGATCCTGAAACAGGTGAAACAGGGTGGATTGACACCCATGACCGAGATACTATGGCTTCCTATAACCTCACCTTCAAAAAGAATAAAGATGCTTTTTACCGACATTTTAAAAAAAGTAAAACGGGCGTCATAGATATGAGTATTCAAGATTCCTACGTTCTTGCTCTCCTCCAGTTTTTCAAAAAAAGAGCCTCTTGATGAATACCAAACTAGCTGCTTATTTTATTGGTTTCCTTTTCTCTTTTACG